>CP144805.1:0-144600 GCA_036689365.1 Candidatus Stammera capleta
GAGTTATGTGTAATATTTTTTTTTTAGTTGATGCAACTTTATATGCTTATAGGTCATTTTATATAGTTAATTATAAAAAAGAAGATATTGATTTTGATAAATCTTTTTTTATATTTTGAAATATGATTTATAGTAAATATAAAATTTATAGACCTGATTATTTATTATTCATATTTGATTACGATAGAAATAATTTTAGAAAAAAAATATATAAAAATTATAAATCTAATAGAAAAAATATTTCTAAAGAATTATTGTTTTATATAACAATTATTAAAAATTTTTTTAATATTTTAAATATTAAATATTTTTCTTATCCTGATGTTGAAGGTGATGATGTAATAGGTAGTTTAGTTTGTAAAATAGATAGTATTTTTAGTAATAAAAAATATTTTATATATATATTATCTTATGATAAAGATTTTTTGCAATTAGTTAATGATAATGTTTATTTATTTATTTCTTATAAAAATATTTTAGGTCCTAAAAATATTTTAAAAAAATATGGTATTCATCCTATTTTTTTTAAAGATTTATTAGTTTTATGTGGTGATAAATCTGATAATATTCCAGGTATTAAAGGAATAGGTTTTAAGAAAGCTACTTTTTTAATAAATAATATTGGTAATATAGAAAATATATATAATAATTTGTATAAAATTAAATCTCTTAAAATAAATAATTATAGAAACATTATATTAAGTTTAAAGAAAAATATTAATAATATTAAAATATGATACTCTTTAATAAGTATTAAGTTAAATTTAAATATTAATGTAAATATACATAAATTCAAAATAAATAATTTTTTTTTTTATAAAATTTTTTATTTTTTAAGAAAATTTTATTATGCAGATAAATTTTTTTTTTAAAAATTATCTGCTTTTATTTTTTTTAATTTTAAATTTTTAAAATTAATTATTAATTAATATAAATAATTTTAAAATTTATTAATTTAATTATTTAAAATTTTCATATAGTTAATAATTTCAATTTTGTATATATATTTATTTAATATATTTATTTTATTTATTAAATTATTTAATTTATATATATTATATGTATTTAAAATATAATTATTTGTATAAAAATTTATTTTAAAATTTATATTTTTATATTTTTTCTTTTGTTGATTTTTTTTAAAATATATTAAATTAATACTTAAAAAATTATTATTAGTTTCTTCTTTATTTATTAATTTATTTCCAATTTTATATATAAATTGATAATCTAATCTAGTAAATAAATATTTGTTAATTTTATATTCTATACCTAAAGATAGTAAAGGTGATAATGTAGTATTAATTAAATTGATTTCTGTTTTTTTTATTTTGTTTTTTTCATTGTATATAGATTTAGATAAAATATTACCTATTTTAGTATATAAATTTAATTTTTCATTTAAAGGATAATTTATTTTAGTTGAAATATTTATACCTTGTGAATTAAAATATTTATTAATAAATTTTTTTTTTTTTATTATTTTTCCTATTCAATCGTATCCTATTTCAAAAGATAAATTTTTATTTGCTTTATATCCTATAAAAAATCCATGTCCTATTTGGTTGTTATTTTTTTTTATGTTTATATTTTCTAAATCTTTATATTTTGATAAACCTATTTTATTTCCTATATATATATTATTAGTTGTTTCTTTTTCTTTAGCTAAAGTTTTACCAATAATTAATATAATAGTTATTAAAGTAATAAAAATTTTTTTCATTTTATATTCTCTCTAATTAATTTTAAATATTATTTTTAATATTTAATAAAATTTATTAATAATTGTTAATGATTATTTAACTTTTAAAACAAAATTAAAATTAATATTTTTATATATGTTAAAATATATTTTGTATTACGTAAAGTTAATTTTTATAAATTTATGTTAATTTTTTATTTATAAAATATATTAATTTAAGAGGTAAAATGATAAAAAAAAAAGTATCAATTTGTTTAATTAATGGTTTTCATATTAGACCAGCTACTAAATTTGTTAAAAAAGCTAGAAAATTTTCTTCAGAAATAAAAATAAAATTTAAAGATAAAATAATAAATGCAAAAAATTTATTTGAAATACAAACTTTAGGTGTTTCTTATAATGATATAATTACAATTATTGTAGATGGTAAAGATGAATTAAATGCTTTAGAAACATTATTAAATTTATTAAAATCTATTAAAGAATAAATTTTTAAAATAATATTAATTAATTGTTTTTTTTGATATAGATATTATTAAAAGGTATATTTATGATTACGAAAGGTATAGTAGTATCATCTGGTTACGCATATGGTAATGCTTTTATATTAAGTGAAAAAAAAATTTGTATAAATAAAAATAAAATTAATATTAGTAATATTGATTTTGAAATTTCACTTTTTTTAAAAGCACATAAAAAAACTATCAAACAATTTAAAAAAATAAAATCTAATTTATTAGACAAAGATAAAAAAATATTGTTTGATGGTTATATTATTTTATTAGAAGATGAATCATTTATTAATGATGTAATATTTTTAATAAAAAATAATTTTATTTCTGCTGAGTATTCTGTTAACAAAATAATTAATAAACAAATTAAAATTATTAGTAAAGTAAATAATAGTTATATTAAAGAAAGAATAAATGATTTTTCAGATATAGGAAAAAGATTAATTTATAATTTAAAGAATATAAATATATTAGATTATAATTTTTTAGATAATAAAGAGAATATTATAATAGTTTCTAAAGATTTATCTCCTTCTCAAATTATACAATTTGATTTAAAAAAAATTATTGGTTTTATAACTGAATTAGGAAGTATAAATTCACATACATCAATAATAGCTAAATCTTTAGAATTACCAGGTATAATAAAAGTTAAAAATATTACTAAATTAATTTATAATAATGATTATTTAATTATTGATGGAATTAAGAATAAAATTATTGTTAATCCTAGTAATGAAATTATTGATAAATATAAATATATAAATAAAAAATATTTATGTAATAAAAAAAAATTAATTAAATTAAGTAAATTACCTACTGAAACTTTGGATGGATATAAAATTAAATTATTTGCTAATATAGGTGATGATAAAGATGTAAATAATATTTTAGATAATGGTGCTGAAGGAATAGGTTTATATCGTACAGAATTTTTATTTATGAATAGAGATTCTTTTCCTACAGAAGATGAACAATTTTATTCGTATAAAAAGATTATAGAGTTAATGGATGGTAAAATAGTTACTATACGTACTTTAGATTTAGGTGGAGATAAATTTTTGCCTTATATGAATTTTCCTAAAGAAAATACTCCATTTTTAGGTTGAAGATCTATAAGAATATATACTGATAATATGCATATATTACATGATCAATTAAAAGCTATTTTAAGAGCATCTGTTTATGGAAAAGTACGTATTATGTTTCCTATGATTATTTCTTTAGAAGAAGTTTTGTTTTTGAAGAAAGAATTTTTTAAAATTAAATGTATGTTAAAGAAAAAAAAAATTAATTTTGATAAAAATATTAAAATAGGAGCAATGATAGAAACTCCTGCAGCTGCTATGATTTCTAGTTATTTAGCAGAAGAATTAGATTTTTTTAGTATAGGTACTAATGATTTAACACAATATACTTTAGCAGTAGATAGAAATAATTCTATGGTTTCATATCTTTATGAAACTTTATCTCCATCTGTATTGAATATAATAAAATATTCTATAGATTCTGTACATAAAAAAAAAAAAAAAATAGGTATATGTGGGGAATTAGCTTCTGATGAAAAAGCAACAATATTACTATTGGGTTTAGGTTTAGATGAATTAAGTATGAGTGCTAATTTTATTCCTAAAATTAAAAATAATATTCGTAATTTTTTATGACTTAATTCTAAAAAGGTAGCATTTAATATTTTAAAAATGAATAAAATTAAAAGTATTAAATCTTTTCTTAATAAATTAAATTTTAAAAATATATAATTTCTAAAATTTACCCAGAGGCGGAATCGAACCACCGACACGAGGATTTTCAGTCCTCTGCTCTACCGACTGAGCTATCTGGGCTTTTAATTATTTTACCACTTCGTTCATTCAATATAAATATTCTTTATTTGTTTTATTTACATTAAATATTAATATTTCTGGAATTTTATATGGATGTAATTTTTTAATTATTTTAATTATTTTTTTTTTATAATTTCAAAAACTTTTAAGTATTATTTTAATTTCCTTTTTTTTCTTAATTTTATTATTTCAATAATAAAAGGAATTTATTTTATTAAATGAGTTAATACATGATACTATTTTTTTTTTTAAAAGATAGTTTATAATTTTTTTTAAAATTATTTTATTAGGTATATTACATGTTATTAATATAACTTTTTTATATTTTAAAAGCATTTTAATTTATATTCAAAATTAATATTTTAAGTATAACTAATATAATTAAGTTATGTCAAATATTTTATATATATTTAAATTAATATCTTGAAAGTTATTTTTTAATCCTTATTATATATCATATATTAATAAGTAATTTTATTATATTTAATTAATGTATTATAATAATAAAAGTAATTATTTATAGGAGAATATTTATGAAAATTCGTCCATTACATGATCGTATTATAGTTAAACGTAAAGATAATGAATCTAAATCTGCTGGAGGTATAGTATTAACTGGTTCAGCAGCTGGAAAATCTACTCGTGGTAAAGTTTTAGCTGTAGGTAAAGGTCGTATACTTGATAATGGAGTAATTAAACCTCTTGATGTTAAAATTGGTGATGTTGTTATTTTTAATGATGGTTATAGTGTTAAAACAGAAAAATTAGATAATAATGAAGTATTAATTATGTCTGAAAGTGATGTATTAGCTATTATTGAATAATATATTTATTATTGTTAGGTGAATTGATATTAAACTTATAATTTTATAAATTTAAAAGGAAATTAATTATGGCAGCTAAGGACGTAAAATTTGGCAATGATGCAAGATCAAAGATTTTGCGTGGAGTTAATATTTTAGCAGATGCAGTAAGAGTTACTTTAGGTCCTAAAGGACGTAATGTAGTGTTAGATAAATCTTTTGGTGCTCCTTCTATCACTAAAGATGGAGTTTCTGTAGCTAGAGAAATAGAGTTAGAAGATAAATTTGAGAATATGGGAGCTCAAATGGTTAAAGAAGTAGCATCTAAAGCTAATGATGTTGCTGGTGATGGAACTACAACTGCTACAGTTTTAGCTCAGTCTATAGTTAATGAAGGATTAAAAGCTGTAGCTGCAGGAATGAATCCTATGGATTTAAAACGTGGTATAGACAAAGCTGTTAATTCTGCTGTAATAGAACTTAAAAAGATATCTGTTCCTTGTTCTGATTCTAAATCTATTGCTCAAGTTGGTACTATATCAGCTAATGCAGATGAAACAGTGGGATCTTTAATAGCACAAGCAATGACTAAAGTAGGTAAAGAAGGGGTTATAACTGTTGAAGAAGGTACAGGTTTACAAGATGAATTAGATGTTGTTGAAGGAATGCAATTTGATAGAGGTTATTTATCTCCTTATTTTATAAATAAGGCTGATTCTGGTGTTGTAGAATTAGATAATCCATTTATTTTATTGGTAGAAAAAAAAATATCTAATATTCGTGAGATGTTATCAATATTAGAGTCTGTTGCTAAATCTAATAAACCTTTATTAATTATTGCTGAGGATGTGGAAGGAGAAGCATTAGCTACTTTAGTAGTTAATAATATGAGAGGTATAGTAAGAGTAGCTGCTGTAAAATCTCCTGGTTTTGGTGATCGTCGTAAAGAAATGTTGCAAGATATAGCAATTTTAACTAATGGTAAAGTTATTTCTGAAGAAGTAGGTATGGAATTAGAAAAAATTTCTTTAGATGATTTAGGTAGTGCAAAAAAAGTTGTTATAAATAAAGATAATACAACTATTATAGATGGTTCTGGATGTCAAAAAGAAATTTCTTCTAGAATTTCACAGATACGTCAACAAATTGATGAAGCTACTTCTGATTATGATAAAGAAAAATTACAAGAAAGAGTTGCTAAATTAGCTGGTGGTGTTGCTGTATTAAAAGTTGGTGCTGCTACTGAAGTAGAAATGAAAGAAAAAAAATCTAGAGTAGAAGATGCTTTGCATGCTACTAGAGCTGCTGTTGAGGAAGGTGTTGTAGCAGGTGGTGGTGTAGCTTTAGTTAGAGTAGCAGAAAGATTAAGTAATTTAACTGCTCAAAATGAAGATCAAAATGTTGGTATTAGAGTAGCTCTTAGATCAATGGAATCTCCTTTACGTCAAATAGTTTCTAATACAGGTGATGAACCTTCTGTTGTAGCTAATAATGTAAAGGCTGGAAGTGGTAGTTATGGTTATAATGCTGCTACAGAAAAATATGGTGATATGATAGAAATGGGTATTTTAGATCCTACTAAAGTAACTCGTTCTGCTTTACAATATGCTGCTTCTGTAGCTGGTTTAATGGTTACTACTGAATGCATGATTACTGATTTACCTAAAGATGAAAAATCAGATATAAGTTCTGGTAATCCAGGTATGAATGGTAGTGGTATGAATGGTGGTATGGGTGGAGGTATGATGTAAATAAATTTATTTATAATAAATAAATTTATTTTTAATAATTTTATTTTTAAAACATTAAAGTCTTTAAGACTTTAATGTTTTAAAAAATTAAAGTAAGGGAGTTTTTGATGTTATCTAATTTTTTAAATAAAAATAATATAATTAATGATTTTAAAATTAATATAAAAAATATTGGATCTCATAAAACACAAGTAGTATTATTAACTTTTAGAATAATTAAGTTACAAAAACATATTTCTATTTATAAAAAAGATTTTCATAGTAAAAGAGGTTTATTAAAATTAGTTTTTCAACGTCGTCGTATACTTAAATATCTTAAATTAAATAATATAAATAAATATTATTTTTTATTAAAAAAATTAAAATTACGTGATTTATAATTTAAATTTTTAATAATTTAAATATTAATATTTTTAATTCAAAATAAAGGAAAATAGTTTTGTTGAAATATAATTTTGTAGAATTTAAATATGGGAGAAATATAATAAAATTAGAAACTGGTTTTATAGCCCGTCAATCTACTTCTTCCGTAATAGCTAGCATGAATGACACAGTTGTAATAGTAACAATAGTTTTTAATAATGAAGTTAATTTAGATAATAGTTTTTTACCTTTAAGTGTTCATTATCAAGAAAAATTTTATTCTGTTGGGAAAATACCTGGTGGTTTTTTTAGAAGAGAAGGTAGATCTAGTGATATAGAAATTATTATTTCTAGATTAATTGATAGATCTATTAGACCTTTATTCGATAAAAATTTTTTTAATGATATACAAGTAGTTGTAAATGTTATATCTGTTAATCCACAAATAAGCACAGATATAATTTCTATAATAGGGACTTCTGCTGCATTAAGTATATGTGGTATATCTCATTTAGAACCTATAGGTATTTGTCGTATAGGTTATATAAATAATTCATATATATTAAATCCTAGTTTATCAGAAATTAATTTAAGTGAATTAAATTTAGTTGTAGCTGGTAATAGGAAAGGAATATTTATGATTGATTGTTCTTCAAAAAATTTAAGCGAAAAAATAGTTATTGATGGTATATATTTTGGTTATGATAATTATTTTAGTTTAATTAAAAATATTGAAATTTTTTCTAGTAAAGTAAGTTTTAAAAATTTAGATAGTGAATTAAGTTATTTGAATGACTATCTTTCTAGAGATATTATTGATTATATAAATAATTTTTGTTTTAAGGATGTTGAAAAAATATATTATTCTAATTTAAATAAACAAGATAGAGAATATCGTTTAAATATTATTAAAGAAAAATTATTTTTAAATTTAAATGAAGATAAAAAAATTAATAATTATTTAATTATAAATGAATTAATTAATATAGAAAAGAAGATTATTATTAATAAATTATTAAAATATGGTAAACGTATAGATGATCGTAATATAGATGATATTAGAGATATAAATATTAAAATAGGTTTTTTACCTAAGAGAGTACATGGATCATCTTTATTTACAAGAGGTGAAACTCAAGCTTTAGTAACAGTTACTTTAGGTACATCTAAAGATGCTCAAAATTTTGATGATATATTTTTAGGTGAACGTACAGATAGATTTATATTTCATTATAATTTTCCTCCATATTCTGTAGGAGAAATAGGTAATATTGGTATGTTGAAAAGAAGAGAAATTGGTCATGGTTATTTAGCTAAGAAAGGTATAATTTATATATTACCAAATATAAATAAATTTTCTTATACAATAAGAATTGTTTCTGATATATTAGAATCTAATGGTTCTTCTTCTATGGCTTCAGTTTGTGGTGCTTCTTTAGCTTTGATGGATGCTGGTGTTCCAGTTTTATGTCATGTATCTGGTATTGCTATGGGTTTAATGAAATATAAAGAAAAAGATATTATTTTATCTGATATTATTAGTGATGAAGATAGATTAGGAGATATGGATTTTAAAGTTATAGGTACTGTGAGCGGAATTACAGCTTTACAGATGGATATGAAGATTAAAGGTATTGATTGTAAAAGTATTGGTTTTTCTTTAACAAAGGCTAAAGAATCTAGATTATTTATTTTAGATAAAATGAATTCTGTTATTAAGAAATCTAGAAAATATTTATCTACTTTTGCTCCTATAATATATAAATTAAAAATTAAAGTTAATAAAATTAAAGATGTTATTGGTAAAGGAGGTTCAGTAATAAAATATCTTACAGAAAAATATAAATGTTCTATAGAAATTGATAATACTGGTATAGTAAATATAATTTCTTATAATAATAAAAATATTAAGAATGTTATAAATATTATAAAAAAAATTACAGAAGAAATTAAATTGGGATATATTTATTTAGGTAAAATAATTAAAATAGTTAATTTTGGTATTTTTGTATCTTTTTTAAATGGTAAAGAAGGATTAGTTCATATTTCTAATATATTTATTAATAAAAATAAAAATATTTATAATTTTTTTAAAATTGGACAAAATATTAATGTTAAGGTATTAAATATAAATAATAATGGTAAAATTAAATTAGGTATTGAAAATATTAAATAAGTTATTTATAGAGAATTTAAATGATTGATTTAGAGAATAAATATTATAGTTTTAATTTTTTTAAATTAAAAAAATGATTATTTAATGTAATTGATAAATTAGGTTATAAAAAACCAACTGATATACAAATTAAATGTATACCTTTATTTTTAAAAGGTTATGATATTTTAGGTATTGCTAAAACTGGTAGTGGTAAAACAGCTGCATTTGTTATACCTATATTAAATAATATAAATATTAATTTAGTTGGTATTCAAGTTTTAGTTTTAGTTCCAACTAGAGAATTAAATATTCAAATTGCTGATTCATTTAGATTTTTTTCTAGATTTAATAAATTTATTAAAATTTTATCTTTATATGGTGGTCAAAAATATAATATTCAAATTTCTGGATTAAAAAGAAAACCTAATATAATTATTGCTACTCCTGGTAGATTATTAGATTTTTTAAAAAAAAAAATAATAAATATTTCTTTGGTAAAATTTTTAGTTATTGATGAAGCTGATGAAATGTTGCGTATGGGTTTTATAAAAGATGTTCAATCTATTATTTCTTTTTTAAAAAATAAACCTCAAATTTCTTTGTTTTCTGCCACTATGTCTTTATCTATTAAAAATATAATTAATAGATTTATGAAAAAACCTAAAGAAATAATATTAAATTTATCTAAGAATAGTATTTTACCTAGAAATATTCAACAATATTATTGTTTAGTTAGGTCTTGAAAAGATAAATTAGATGTTTTAATGAAATTTTTAGAAACAGAAGATTATACTAGTATTATTATTTTTGTAAATACAAAAATATATACTGTAAAATTATCTAATTTTATAAGTAAAAAAGGTTATTCTTGTTCTGCTTTTAATGGAGATATGAACCAAAGTTTAAGAGAAAAAGTATTATTTAATTTAAGAAATTCTAAAATATCTATTTTAGTAGCTACTGATGTAGCTTCTAGAGGTTTAGATATTAGTAATGTTAGTTTAGTTATTAACTATGATTTACCTTTAGATATTGAGTCTTATATTCACCGTATAGGTAGAACAGGTAGAGCAGATAAAATAGGTAAAACAATTTTGTTCGTTAATTTTAGAAATATAAAATTTTTATATTATGTAGAAAATTATATAAAATCTAAAATTAAAAAAATTAGAATTCCAGATAAAAATTATTTATTAAATTATCGTATTAATAAATTAATATGTTTAATAAAAGAAAATTTTAATAAAGATAATAAAAAATTTTTGTTTTACAAAAAAATTTTAAGTAAAATTAATAGAATATCTTGTATGAATTATGAGGATATAAGTATATCTTTGTTAAAAATTATTTATAATGAAAAATATTTGAATCTTATTTAATAGGTGATAATGGAATTGAACCATTGACCTTCTCCTTGTAAAAGAGACACTCTACCACTGAGCTAATCACCTTTAATTATGGAACTGGCGGGATTTGAACCCGCGTCCAAAATAACTTATTCTTTTGATCTACATGTTTATTTTATTTTTTTTTCATTAATTAATTTTAAATAAAAAAAAAATTAATTAATTAGTTTACTTATTAAATTTTTATAAGTGTAAACCCTTATAAAATTTCTCTTTTTAAAAACATTTTTTATATAATAAAAGAGATAAAATTATTATAAAAAATGGCTTCTGCAATTTTTTAAGCTGCTAAAGCGTAATTGTTGTTATTTGCAACTATTTTTTACGGTTTTTTACGCGGCCTACCGTACCTCGACATGCACATTAGAATTTGTTTATTTTGTCAAATCCATAACAGTCCCTTTATTTTAATTATAGAGTTAAAACATTTTAAAATCAATATTTTTTTGTTTTTTTAAATTCTTTATCTTTAATATATTTTTTTTTATTATATTTTTTTTTACCTTTTGATAAACCTATTATTATTTTAAATCAAGGTTTTTTAATTATTAAAGAAATTAATATTATTATATATTTTTTAAATTTGATTTTATTATATATTGAATTTATTTCTTTTTTTTTTAGTAAAATTTTAATTTTTCTTGTTTTTTTTTTTATATTTTTTTTTTGTATTGGAGTTATTTTTGTTCCGATTAAATATGGTATTTTGTCTTTTTCTATTTTAATATAACTATTATTTATATTAATGTTTTTATATTTTATTGATTGTACTTCTCAACCATATAAAATTATTCCGGCTTGATATTTTTTTTTTATTTTATAATAATGATATATTTTTTTATTATTTAGTATTTTATTCATTTTAAAAAAATTTTAAAGTTATATTTATAATATTTATTACTAAATTAATTAAATATTGTTTAAATATATAATAATTGTTATTATACTATTTGTATTATATTTATGGAGATAAGATAATATGATTAAAAAAAATATTTGTAAAAAAAATCATTTAGATAAAAATATTAATGATGATAATTTAAATATTAGCAAGGATAATAATTTTAAAAAATTAAATGATAAAATTTATAAATATAAAAAAAAAATATGTCATCAAAATAAATTAATTAGTAAATTAGAATTTGATATATTAAATTTAAATAAAAATATTAAAGATTTAGATTTACGTGCTAAAGCAAATATTGATAATATGTATAAACGTAATCAATTAGATATTGAAAATATGTATAAATATTCTTTGGAAAAATTTTCTAAAAATATTTTACCTATTATAGATAATTTACAAAATGCTCTTAAGGTAAGTAAAAATAAGAATTTAGATAGAAAAATTACTTATGAAGGTATTAAACTAACTTTAAAAAATTTTTTATCTATAATTAAAAAATTTGGTATTTTTGTAATAAATAAGATTAATGTAAATTTTGATCCTAATTTACATCAAGCTGTATCTGTAATTGAATCTAAAGATATTATTAAAGATAATCTTGTTATTGAAATTTTGCAAGATGGTTATAGTTTAAATAATAGATTATTAAGACCAGCTATGGTTAAAGTAATTAAATTTTCTAAAAAATAAAATTATATTGAATTATTTTTTTTTTTTTGATAAAATAACTATTTAATAACAATGGCCCTTTAGCTCAGAGGCAGAGCAGGCGACTCATAATCGCTTGGTCATTGGTTCGAATCCAATAGGGGCCATAGTTTTAAAATTTTATTTAAGATAAAATTTATTTTTTATTTTCATATTTTCATTAAATTCATAAATTAATGGTATTCCTGTAGGAATATTTAATTTTATAATGTCTTTATCTGAAATTTTGTCTAAATATTTTATTAATGCTCTAAGAGAATTTCCATGTGCGACTATTATAATTGGTATGTTTTTTTTTATTTTTGGTAAAATTTTTTTTTTTCAATATGGAATAACTCTATTATATGTATTTAATAAACTTTCTCCTAAAGGGATTTTATTATATTTAATTTTTTTGTATTTTATTTCTTTACCTGGAAATTTATTATCATTACAATTAATTTGTGGAGGTTTTGTAGTATAACTTCTTCTTCATTTTAAAACTTTTTTTTTACCATATATTTTAGAAATTTTTTCTTTATTATATCCTTGTAAATTTCCGTAATGTCTTTCATTTAATTTTCATGTTTTTTTTGTTTTTATTCATACTAGATCTAATTCATCTAATATTTTTCATAAAGTATGTATTGCTCTTTTTAATAAAGATGTATATGCATATTCGAAGTAAAAGTTATTTTTTTTTAATAATAAACCAGCATTTTGAGCTTCTTTAACTCCTTTTTCAGATAAATCTATATCTGTTCATCCTGTAAATATGTTTTCTTTGTTTCATATACTTTCTCCATGTCTAACTAGTACTATTTTATTCATTTTATTTACCTAAATATTTATGTATTTATTTGCTAATTTAATTTTTTTTAATAATTTATTTTTAATATAATTAAATTTATCGTATTTAAAGATTATTTTTGATATTAATTTAATATTAATTTTCTTTTTCAATTCTTTTTTTATATAATTTTCTGATTTTTGTAAATATTTAATTATGTTATTAATAATAATTATATTTTTTTGATTTAAAAAATATACATATACATATATATAAGAAAAATTTTTTGTTAATTTTATATAATTTATATTTAAAATATTATTTTTTCCTATTATATAATTATATTTTTTAAATATTATTTCTGTAATTTTTTTTTTTATTTTTTTAATTTTTTTTTTATATTTAATTTTCATTTTTTTAATTATTTTTTATTGTTTTAATGCATTCTATAATATCTCCTATATTAATTTTAGTAAATTTTTCTATATGTATTCCGCATTCAATATTTCTTTTTATTATTTTAACTTTATCTTTAAATCTTTTAAGTGATTTAATTTTACCTTTATAAATTATATATTTATTTCTTATTATTTGAATTGGATTAATTAAATTAATATTACCTTCTATTACTATACATCCAATGATTATATGAGATTTAGATTTACTAAAGATGTTTTTAACTTTTGCTCTACCTATTATAATTTTATTTTTTAATTTAAATTTATTTTTAATAATTTTCTTTATTTTTTTTATTAATTTATAAATTATATTAAAAAAATATATTTTAATATTAAGTTTAGATATATTTTTTTTAATTAAATTATTTATTTTAATATTAAATCCTATTATTATAGATTTAGTTGTTTTAGCAAGTATTAAATCATTTTTATTAATATCTCCTATTTGAGAAGAAATAACATTAATTTTTTTTTTAAATTTTTTATTTATTATTTTAGTTATAGCATCTAATGATCCGTATACATCAGTTTTAAATATAATATTTATTTTTTCTTTTTTTTTAAATATATTTTCTATTTTATTAATATTTTTATTTTTTTTTATTGATAATTTTTTATTTTCTAAATTAATTATTTTTTTAATTATTTTTTTGTTTTTAATTACTGTAAATTTTTCTCCTGGTAAAGCAATTTTAGATAATCCTAAAATTTCTACTGGCATGGATGGTAAACCATATTTTATTTTTTCTTTATTATCATCACATATTAGTTTTATTTTTCCGAATATATTTTTAGATAATATTATATCTCCTATTTTTAGTGTTCCATTTTTTATTAATATATTAGTTATTATACCTTTATTTTTATTTACAGTTGATTCTATTATATATCCTGAGGCATAATCATTGATATTAGTATTTAAATTTAATTTTTTGCTTTCTTTTTTGATAGCTTGAAATATTTTTTCTATTCCTTTTGAAGATTTTGTTGAAAAATTTACAAATATATTATTTCCTCCTCATTCTTTAGGAATAATATTATATTTACTAATTTTTTTTTTTATTATATCTATATTATTTAAATAATTTATTTTGTCTATTTTCGATAAACCGACTATGATAGGAATATTATATTTTTTAATATAATCAATTATTTCTAATGTTTGAGGCATTATACCATCGTCTATAGCTATTATTAATAATATAATATCTGTAATATTTATTCCTCTGTATCTCATATTAGTAAATATTGAGTGTCCTGGAGTATCTAATATGGTAAAATTACCAAATTTATTATTTATATAGTAGGCATTAATATATTGTGTAATATTACCTTTTTCTTTTTTAACTATTTCAGTTGATTTTATATAATCTATTAATGATGTTTTACCATGATTTACATGTCCTAGTATTGTTACTATTGGAGGTCTTAAATAATTTTTATATGTTTTTTTTTTATTTAAAAATATTTTTTTATTTAATAATGTTTTTTTTTTATTTATTTTTTTGTTTAGGAATATTTTTTTATTTATTTTTTTATTTAGGGATATTTTTTTATTTATTTTTTTTTTAAATATTTTTTTTTTATTTATGTTTCTTATTATATTTTTTTTTTTTTTAAAAAAAAAATTTTTATTTTTAAATTTTTTGTTAAATATTTTTTTTTTTTTAAAAATATATTTTTTTTTTTTATTATTGTTATGTTTTTTTTGTTTATAAAATATATTTTTTTTTTTGTATTTATTTTTTTTAGGCATGTTTTTATGAAGGTAAGATTTATTTTTTATTATTTTTTATAGTAATTAAATTTAATGTTCATCCTGTTAATTTAGATGCTAATTTTATATTTATTCCATTTTTACCTATTATTTTTGCTAAGTTTTTAATTTCAACATTTATATCCATTGTATTTTTATTTTTATTAATTAAAATATTTGATATTTTAGCTGGTAATAATGAATTTGTAACAAATTTTTTAGGATTATTATTTCATAGAATTATATCTATTTTTTCTCCAGATAATTCATTTGATATTAATTGTATTCTAGAACCTTTTAAACCTATACATGATCCTATAGGATCTATATGTTTGTTATTTGTTTTTACTGCTATTTTTGATCTTAAACCAGGTTTTCTACATATAGATTTTATTTTTATAATTTTTTTTTTTATTTCTGGTATATATTTTTTTAATAATTCTAATAGAAATTGTTTTTTAATTCTACTAACAAAAATTTTATATTTTTTTTTTATTTTTCTTATTTTGTATATTATTGCTTTTATTTTATTACCTATTTTAAAATTATCATTTTTTATTGTATCTTTTTTTAAAAGTATTGCTTTTAAATTAAATTTAATATTTATTGATATATATTTTTTAGATATATTTTTTATATATCCAGTAATTATATGTCCTTTTTTATGTTTAATTTTTTTTAATATTATTAATTTTTTTATTTCTCTTATTTTTTGTATTATAATTTTTTTTGCTTTTTGAGTTGTTATTCTATCAAAAATTTCTGATTTTATTTTTTTTTTTATATAGTCTCCTATTTTAATATTTTTTTTTTTATGAATAGCATTATTTAATTTAATTTCTCTATATGGTTTTTTTATTTTTTTAACTACTATTCATTTTCTGTATGTATTAAAAGTTCCTTTTTTTCTATCTATATTAACTTTTATGTCTATTTTTTTGTTATATTTTTTTTTTATTGCTATAGTTAATGATTTTTCTAGTATTTTAAATATTATTTCTTTTGGTAAAGATTTTTCATTTGATACAGCTTCTGCAACTGCTAAAATTTCTTTATTCATTCTAGCTGCCTCAATCATATTTATAAAATAGAATACAAAAGTATAAATTTTTTGTTTTAGAAATTTATTAAAATTATTAATAATTAATTTTAAATTATATATATTTTTAAAAAAATATTAAATTAATTTATTATATATTAGAGAGATAAAATTTAGAAATTTTATTATATAAAATTATATACCGGGAACGGGATTTGAACCCGTAATTTCGTAAGAAACTATCCCCTCAAGATAGCGTGTTTACCATTTTCACCATCCCGGTAAAATATATTAAATAATATTATTTATTTATAATATTTAGTAATAAAGCTGCCAAGTAAAATAATATAGCAAATATTATTATAATAAAATTTAATGTATCTTTTAAAAATTTTGTTGTTATAATATTATTATTATTATTAAATGATGATTCTATAATATTATTTTTACTTGGAGTAAAAATAATTAAAAAAATTAAACAAATACAAATAATAAAAAATATTATTAAAAATATTTTATACATATTTATCCTTTAAAATTAATTAATTTAAATCATTTTTTATAAAAATTTTATTTTATATAATATATATTATTTTTTTAAATAGATTTATTAAATTTTTTATAAAAAATAATTTTTTTTATATCGTTTTTATTTAAAGTTTCATATTTTATTAGTTTTTTTTTCATTTTATGTAGAATATTGATATTCTTTAAAAGAATTTTTTTTGCACGTAAATAATTTTTATCTATTATTTTTTTAATTTCTTTATCTATTAAATTAGATATATAATTAGAAGAAAATATATTTTTGAAAGATTTATTATTTCATATATTGTTATTATCATCATTAGGACATGATAATGGACCTATTTTTTCTGAAAAACCTCATTTAGTTACCATATTTCTTGCTATTGAAGAAGCTATTTTTATATCATTACTAGATCCTATAGAAACATTCTCTTTACCATATATTATTTCTTCAGCTAATCTACCTCCGTATAATGTAGATATTTTACTTTCTAATTGTTTTTTATTTATACTGACATTATCATTTTCTGGTAAAAAAAATGTTGATCCTAATGATTTACCTCTAGGTATAATAGTTACTTTATGAACTGGATCATGTTCTGGAACTAATTGACTTACTATTGTATGACCACATTCATGGTATGCAGTTAATTCTTTTTGCAAATTAGTCATTATTAAGGATTTTCTTTCTGTTCCCATAATTATTTTATCTTTAGCTTTTTCAAATTCTTTCATAGATACGTTATTTAATTTTTTTTTTGCTGCAAAAAGTGCTGCTTCATTTATTAAATTAGATAAATCAGCTCCTGAAAATCCTGGTGTACTTTTTGAAAGTACATTAAAATCTACATCTTTATTTAAAGGTATATTTTTGGTGTGTATTTTAATTATTTGTTTTCTTCCTTTTATATTAGGTAAATCAACTATTACTCTTCTATCAAATCTTCCAGGGCGCATAAGAGCTGGATCTAGTACATCAGGTCTATTAGTAGCTGCAATAATTATTATTCCTTTATTACTATCAAAACCATCCATTTCTACTAACATTTGATTAAGAGTTTGTTCTCTTTCATCATTTCCACTGTTTAAATTTATTCCTCTTTTTCTACCTACAGCATCTATTTCATCTATGAAAATAATGCATGGTGAATTTTTTTTAGCTTGATTAAACATGTTTCTTACTCTAGAAGCACCTACTCCTACAAACATTTCTACAAAATCTGATCCTGAAATACTATAAAATGGGACTTGTGCTTCTCCAGCTATAGCTTTTGCTAAAAGAGTTTTTCCTGTTCCTGGTGGTCCTATCATTAAAATTCCTTTAGGTATTTTACCTCCTAATTTTTGGAATTTATGTGGTTTTTTTAAATAATCAACTAATTCTTTTACTTCTTCTTTAGCTTCATCGCAACCTGCTACATCTTTGAATGTGGTTTTTATATTATTTTTATTTAAAATTTTAGCTTTATTTTTTCCAAACACAAATGTTCCTTTTCCACTATTTTGTATTTGTTTAATTAAAAATATTCATAATCCTATTAATAAAATTATTGGTAGTCAGGAAATAAAAATTGATACAATAAAATTCGGTTCTTCTATTGGTATACTGCTTATATTAATTTTTTTATTCATAAGTATATTCAATAGATTAGGATCATTTATTGGTATATAGGTATTATATTTTTGATAATTTTTTTTAGTTACATTAATTTCTTTGCCATTTATTTTAACTTCTTTAATTTTATTTTTTTTTATATCTGATAAAAATATAGAATATTCTATTTTTGGGTTTTTTTTTTTGTGTCCTATATTTTGAAATGTAGATACTATCATAGTAGAAATAGCTAACCAAAAAAATAAATTTTTTATCATATAGTTTAATAATATTTAATTTTAATTATATTTATAATATAATGCAATTATATATATTTCCTTAGAATAATTACGTGAAGATTTTAATTTTTTAATTTTAGTAATTTTAAATAGTTTTTTGATTTTTTTTATAGCATAAGAAAAATTTTCACCTAAAAAAACTTTTATAACTAAATTTCCTTTTTTTTTAATTTTAATTTACATAAATTTAAAATTGTTTTTATTATTTTTTTAAATTTAGGGTTGTCTATTTCTTTTATACCAGATATATTTGGAGATATATCTGATAAAATATTATTTATTTCATATTTAGATGTTTTTTTTATTATTTTATTGAAAATTTTTTTTTCACATATATTTCCTAATATAAAATTAGTTTTTAATTTTTTATTTATTGGTTTTATATCACAACTAAATATTTTACCAATATTATTTTTTTTTTGATTTAAAAATTGTGTTCAACCTCCAGGAGAACAACCTAGATCTATTATATTATTTTTTTTTTTTATAATATTATAATATTTATTAATTTCTTCTAGTTTAAATCATGATCTTGATAATATATTTTTTTTTTTTTTAAGATAAATATATTTATCATTTAGGTTTAAATTAATTCATTTTTTTTTTTTCATGTTTTTAGAAAAAAAATATTATTTAAATTTTTATTCTATATTAATTATTTTATATTTTATTTTTCCATTTATAGTATGTAATGAAATTATTTTATTTTTTTTTTTTCCTAATATTTTTTTTGCTAAAGGAGAATTTACAGATATTAATTTTTTTTTAATATTTGATTCATCATCTCCTACAATCCTGTAGATTATTTTGTTGTTATTATTTAAATTTATTAATGTTATTAAAGATCCGAAAATAATTTTTTTTTTATTTTTATTTTTAGATATATCTATTATATTTGCATAAAAAAGTTTTGTTTCTATTTCTTTAATTTTTTTTTCACAAATATTTTGTTCTTCTTTAGCAGATTGATATTCAGAATTTTCTTTTAAATCTCCGAATTCTCTTGCTTGAGATATTAAAGATATTATTTTAGGTCTTTTAATTTCTTTTAGATATTTTAATTTTTTACGTAATTTTTTTTCTCCTTTTGTAGTCATTAGTATACGTATCATATATTTTCTTTTAATTTTTAATGTAAATATTAATTTAGTATGTAGATTTTTTCAAAAAATAAAGTTTTTAAAAAAAATATATAATTTTATATTATATGAACAAATTTTTTTTTTTTTATTCCTTGAGTTTTAAATTTTATTATTCCATTTTTTATTGCATATAAAGTATAATCTTTACCACATTTTACATTTTTTCCTGCATGAAATTTAGTTCCTCTTTGTTTTATTATTATGTTTCCTGCGTTAACATATTCTCCTCCAAAATGTTTTACACCTAATCTTTTAGATTGAGAATCTCTACCATTTTTAGTTGATCCACCTGCTTTTTTATGTGCCATTATTTTTTTTTTTTATAGAATAAATTTTTATTTTTTGTAATTTTTGTCTGTGACCTATTTTTTTTTTATAATGTTTTCTACGTTTAAATTTTAAAATTTTAATTTTTTTATTTTTTATATTTTTTATAATTTTACCTTTAATAATAAAAGAATTAATTTCTTTTTTTTTTGTAATTATTTTATTTTTATTAAATATTAAAATAATATTTTTAAAAATAATTTTTTTATTTTTTATTTTTTTATTTTTTTCTATTACAATATAATCTCCGGTTGTAATTTTATATTGTTTTCCACCTGTTTCTATTATAGCTAGCATGTTTTATATAATTTTAGAAATTTATATTTAAAATATTTTAATTTATAAATATTATTAAAGATATTAAAATTTAATTTTTATTTACAAATATATAATATAATTATAGATAAATAATTTTATGTATAAGTATATATTCTAATATATTTATATTTTTTAGTAAAATTTATTTAATTAACTAAATTATTTAGGAATTGAAATATAATGTTTAAAAAAATTCGTGGTATTTTTTCTAATGATTTATCTATAGATTTAGGTACAGCAAATACTTTAATATATGTAAAAAATAAAGGTATTGTTTTAAATGAACCTTCAGTTGTAGCTATTAGACAAGATAAAATTGGTTCTTCCAAAGTAGTAGCTGCTGTTGGTTACCAAGCTAAACAAATGTTAGGTAGAACTCCAGGTAATATTTCTGCTATAAGACCTATGAAAGATGGAGTTATAGCGGATTTTTTTATTACTGAAAAAATGTTACAATATTTTATAAAGCAAGTACATACCAATTGTTTTATGAGACCTAGTCCTAGAGTTTTAGTATGTGTTCCTGTTGGAGCTACACAAGTCGAACGTAGAGCTATAAAAGAATCAGCTTTAGGAGCTGGGGCTAGAGAAGTTTTTTTGATTGAGGAGCCTATGGCAGCAGCTATAGGAGCTAATTTGCCTGTTTCTGAAGCGACAGGATCTATGGTAGTGGATATAGGAGGAGGAACTACAGAAGTAGCTGTTATTTCTTTAAACGGGGTAGTTTATTCATCTTCAGTTAGAATTGGAGGTGATAGATTTGATGAATCTATAATAAGTTATATTAGAAGACATTATGGTTCTTTAATAGGAGAAGCTACAGCTGAACGTATTAAACATGAAATTGGTTCTGCTTATCCATGTTCATCAGTAAAAGAAATTGAAGTTAGAGGTAGAAATATGGCTGAAGGTGTTCCTAGAAGTTTTATATTAAATTCTAATGAAATATTAGAAGCTTTACAGGAGCCTTTAGGAGGAATTATTAGTGCTATTATGATTGCTTTAGAACAATGTCCTCCTGAATTAGCTTCGGATATTTCAGAAAGAGGAATGGTGTTAACTGGTGGTGGTGCTTTATTGAAGAATTTAGATCGTTTATTGATTGAAGAAACTAGTATACCAGTTATTATTGCTGATGATCCTCTTACTTGTGTAGCTAGAGGAGGTGGTAAAGCATTGGAAATGATAGATATTCATAATGGTGATTTATTTAGTAATGATTAATATAAAATATTTTATTTATGTATTTTAAAAAAAAAAATAGTTTTTTCTATTTTATGTTTTTTATATTATTTTCTTTTTTTTTATTGATTTTTAATTTTTGTCATCATTTATTTGATAAAGTATATTATTATGTAAATAAAATTTTTTTTTTATATTATTTTGTTTTTAATAAATTTAAGTATTTTATTTATAAAAAAAAATTTTTTTTAAATAGAATTAGTAAAATTGAACATGAAAATATTTTTTTAAAAGAAAAAATTTTTGTTTTAAAAAAGAAATTATATTTTTTAAATATATTAGAAAAAGAAAATAATATTTTTCGTAGAATATTAGGTTTTCCTTTATTAAATAAAATTAAAAATAATTTTAATTTTGTAAGAATTTTTTTTTATAATATTAATGTTATGGATGAGTTAATAATTAATCATATGTATAATAAGAATATCAGGTATGGTAGTTTATTATTTAATGATTTGAGTATGTTAGGAAAAGTTATTTATTTTGGTAATAATTTTAGTAAAATTGAATTGATTTGTAACAAAAATAGCGAATTACCTATTGTGATTTTAAGAAATAATATAAATGCAATTATAAAAGGATATGGTTGTAATAATTATATGAAAATAAATGATTTTCCTATTAATACAGATGTTAGAATAGGAGATATTATTGTATTACCTGATATAGATGATTATTATTTTTCTGGTTATCCTATTGGAGTAGTAAAAAATATTTTATTAGATTCTATTTATGGTAATCTAATAATAGAAGTTAAATATTTTTTAGATTTAGAAAATTTGAATTTTGCTTTTTTATATAATTAATTTTATATTACTACTACTATTATATAGTAGTTATATTATTATATTAGTATATAAAATATTAATTTTTTATTTGTTTTAAAAAGTTAATTAAGTATTTAATATTAAAATTTTAATTTTAAATATATTATATTATTTTTTTTATATTATAATTTAAAATTATTTTTTTATTTAAATATAATATATTAAGTATTTTTTATGTAAATTTAATATAAATATATTATTTATATGTAATATTTTTAAGATATTAATTTTAAAGTATTTAAATTATATGTTTATTTGTAAAATTATATTTTATTTAAAAAATTATTTAAATCATTAATTTTAGGTTAAGTATTTAAAATAATATTTTAAAGTTTTAAAATATAAATTTTAATAGTTATAAAAATAAATTTTAGAGTAATACTATGAGTAGTATAATACATGAAAATATTTTAGAAAAAAATAATATTTCTGAAAATGATTTATTTAATTTAGCTTCTAATTTGTATATTAAAAAATTTAATTATGGAGATTTATATTTTCAAAATTCTATTATAGAGTCATGATTTTTAGAAGATAAAATAATTAAAAATAATTTTATTAATTTTATTAATGGAGTTGGAGTAAGAATAATATCTGGTGATAAAATTAGTTTTTCTTGTTCAGATAATATTTCTTTTAATTCTATATTAAATTTAATTAATAAAATTAAAGGTATATATATTGGTAAGAATTTTAATAAAAAAATAAATTTTTCTAGTTGTTTTGAAAAAAAAATATTTTATAAAAAAAATAAATTAATAAATTTTTCTTTAAATAAAGATAAAGTTGATTTATTATTGTATTTAGATAATTATATTAGAAAATCTAGTTCTTTAGTAAATAATGTTTCTTTAAATTTAATTAGTAATTTAGATATAATATTAGTTATTTCTACTGATGGAATTTATTCAGGTGATATCAGACCTTCAATAAATTTATCTATTAAAATTCAATTAGAAAGGGATAATTATAGTGAAATAGGAATAGGAGGTGGAGGAGGTTGTTATACTTTTGAAGATTTAGTTTGTAAAAATTATAATGGTATTTCTTTAGTAGAATATTGAGCTAATGAAACTATAAGAATAGGAGTTAATAATTTGTATGCTGTTAATTCTCCTTCAGGTAATTTTCCTATAGTACTTGGTAGTGGTTGTCCAGGTGTATTATTACATGAAGCAGTAGGTCATGGTTTAGAAGGTGATTTTATACGTAAAAAAATATCTGTTTATTCTGATTTGTTAAATAAAAAAGTAGCTTCTAATTTATGTACTGTAGTAGATGATGGTACAATTAATGGTTTAAGTGGGTTTTTAAATATTGATGATGAAGGTATTAAAAGTAAAAAAAAAATACTTATTAAAAATGGTATTTTAAAATCTTTTATATTAGATAAATTTAATGCTAATTTAATGAAATTAAAATCTACTGGTAATGCTAGAAGAGAATCTTATAAGCATTTACCTATACCTAGAATGACTAATACATATTTAATGCCTGGAAAAAATAGTTTTTCTGATTTAATTGAGAGCATTAATTTTGGTATATATATAGTTAATTTATCTGGTGGTCAAGTAGATATTACTTCAGGTAAATTTGTGTTTACTATTTTGGAGGGTTATTTAATTAAAAATGGTAAAATATCTAATCCTATAAAAGGATGTACTTTAATTGGTTCTGTTATAGATATTATGAATAAAATTAGTATGATTTCTAATGATTTAAAATTTGATCATGGTAATGGTATTTGTGGTAAGGATGGACAAAATATACCTGTTAGTGTTGGGCAACCTTCCTTAAAAATAAATTCTATGGTTGTTGGTGGATTGAATTAAATAATTTAAATTTTTAAAATAAATTTTAATAAATATGTGATATATTGTTGATGCTAAAAAAAAAATTTTAGGTAGATTAGTTAGTAAAATAGCAATAATATTAATTGGTAAAAATAAATCTAGTTATTTGCCTTATAAAGATAACAGTGATCATGTAATTGTTATTAATGCTAGTAAATTATTAATTACTGGAAATAAATTTAAAGATAAAAAATATTATTTTCATAGTGGTTATGTAGGAGGAATAAAGATTGTTCCATTTTGCGATATGTTTAATAAATCTCCTAAATTTATTATTAGACATGCTGTTAAAGGTATGTTACCTAAAAATGTTTTATCTAATAAAAAATTAAAAAAATTAAAAATTTATTCTGGTAGTAATTATAAGCAGTATGCTCAGAATCCAGTATTAATTAATATTTAGGTGTATAAATGTATTATAGTACAGGTAGACGTAAAACTTCTTCTGCTAGAATTTTTATGAAGAAAGGTAATGGTAAATTAATAATTAATGGATTTACATTAAAAAAGTATTTTAAAAATAAAATTAAACAATTAGTTGTTCTTTATCCTTTTAAAATTATTGGTGATTATGATTATATAAATAAATTTAATTTTTATATAACTGTTAAAGGTGGTGGAATTTCTAGTCAAACAATAGCTATTAGACATGGTATTGTTAGAGTAATACTAAAATATAATAGTAGTTTACGTTTAGTTTTTAAAAAATTAGGTTTAATAACTCGTGATTCAAGAGAAGTAGAAAGAAAGAAATATGGTTTACGTAAATCTCGTTGTAGACCTCAATATTCTAAACGTTAGTTTTTATTTATCTATTTTGATATGGTTCCTATTATTAAACAATATTTAAATATAAAAAAAAAATATCCTGATATTTTAGTTTTTTATCAGATAGGTGATTTTTATGAACTTTTTTATGATGATGCTAAAAAAATATCATCTTTATTGAATTTGACTTTAACTGAAAAAATTTTTGTTAAACAGAATAATGTGCCTATGGCAGGTATACCTGTAAAATTTGTAGATAATTATATTTATAAATTAATTTGTTTAGGTGAATCTGTAGTTTTATGTAATCAAATTTTAGAATTTGATAATATAAAAAATAAAAATTTAATTAAACGTAAAGTTATTCGTATTATTACTCCTGGAACTGTTAGTGAAGAAAAATATTTAAATAATTTTAAAGATAATTATATTGCAGCAATATATTGCAATAATAATGAAAATATTTTTGGTTATTCTTATTTAGATGTTTCTTCTGGAAGATTTTATGTTTCTGAAATTTATGGTTTAGAGAATTTAAAACAACAATTGTTATGTACAGAACCTTCAGAAATTTTATGTTGTAAAAAATTTATTTTTTTAAATAAGTTTAAATTTTTAAATTGTTTTAAGTATGTTTCTTTAAATAAATTTAATTTTAATAAAAATTATGATATTTTATTAAAGCATTTTAATGTTGTAGATTTTAATTGTTTTGGAATTAAAAATGATAGTTTATCTATAAATTCAGCTGGTTGTATTTTGAGATATGTAAAATCTACTCAATTTGTTAATTTAAATCATATTAATAAATTAAAATTAGTAAGTAGTTCTAAAAAAATTTTTATGGATTTTTTTACTATTAAAAATCTTGAATTAATAAATTCTTTTTCAGGTAATAACAGAAATACTCTTTTATATGTTTTAGATAATGTTTGTACCCCTATGGGTAAAAGAATGTTGAAAAGATGAATATTATTTCCTACTAGAAATATTAATGAATTACATTATCGTCATAATATTATGGATTTATTAAAAACTAAATTTGACAAAATTAAGTTGATTTTTAAAGGTATAGGTGATTTAGAAAGAATTTTAGGTAGAATATCTTTAAAAACAGTATCATCTAAAGATTTGATAAATTTAAAAAATTATTTAGTTTTAATTATTGATTTTTTATTTTTATTTAAAGTTAAAAGTGATTTTAAAATTATAGTTTTTTTTTTGTCTAATTTATCTTTAATTAAGAGTATTATTAATTTAATTAATAATTCTATTTCTGATCCTAATTTAGATAATAAAAATATTATTATTCATGGATATAGTAAAAAATTAGATTATTTACGTGAGTTATTTTTGTTAAATAAAAAGAAAATATTTTTTTTAGAAGAAAAAGAAAGAAAGAAAACTGGTATTAAAAGTTTATGTATTTTAAATAATAAAATAAATGGATATTATATTCAGATTAATAAATGTTATTCTCATTTAGTTCCTAATTATTATATTAAATATAAAATTTTAAAATATTCTGATAAATATATTATACCTGATTTGAAATTATATGAAAATAATTTATTTATTTTAAAAAAAAAAATAAAATTATTAGAGAAAAATATTTTTAATGAAATAATAAATTTTATTTTAAAGTATATAAATAATTTAAACAAAGTTTCTCATTATGTAGCTAAATTAGATGTACTATTGAATTTTGTAGATATATCTTATAAATATAATTATAAAAAACCAATTTTTACATCTAAAAATATTTTAAAAATTTATAATTCTCGTCATCCTGTAATAGAGCGTATTAAAAATAATTTTATACCTAATAATCTTTATTTCAGTAATAAAAAGAAATTTTTAATTATTACTGGTCCTAATATGGGAGGTAAAAGTACATATATGAGACAAATTGCTTTGATATGTATTATTGCTTATATAGGTTGTTATGTTCCTGCGGAAAGTTTGATTATTGGTCCGGTAGATAAAATTTTAACTAGAATAGGATTTTCTGATGATATATCTAGTAATAAATCTACTTTTTTAGTTGAAATGAGTGATATAGCTAATATTATTAATAATTCTACTACTAATAGTTTAGTATTAATTGATGAGATGTGTAGGGGAACTTCTTATAATGAAGGTTTATCTTTAGCTTGATCATGTTTATATTATATAATTAAATTTATTAAACCAATGTTATTATTTTCTACTCATTTTTTTGAATTAACTAATATTGCAAATATTTTGAAGAATATTAGAAATATTTATTTTGATTATATTATTCATAATAATAATTTAGTTTTATTATATAAAATTAAAAGTGGTGTATGTTATAGAAGTTTTGGTTTTAATATTTTACATAAAGTAGGTATTCCTAAATCTATTTTAGATTTTTCTTTTATAAAATTTAAAAAAATGATTTCAAATTATTTAGATAAAAATTTTTTGATTGAAAATAATTTTTGTTTTAATAAAAAACATTCAATTATATTTGATATAATAATAAATATTAATTTAAATGATTTATCTTTAGATAAATTATTAAAAAAAATTAAAAAATTACAATTTATGTGTAGTAAAATATAATTTATATTTTATTTTTTGAGAAAATAATAATGCGTCATTATGAAGTTGTTTTTATGGTTTATCCTAATAAAAGTTTATATATAAATGATATAATTAAATATTATTCTGGTATTATAAATAATAATAATGGTATAATACATAGGTTAGAAGATTGAGGATTAAAATATTTATCTTATCCTATAAAAAAATGTTATAAAGCACATTATATTTTAATGAATGTAGAAATTTGTGTTTTATTATTAAATAAATTAAAGGTTGATTTTAAACTTAATAATAGTATATTAAGACATTTAATTATTAGAAAAAAAAAAATTATTTCTTCTGTATCTTTTATGAATAAAAAAAATTAAGTTAAATAATTTTATTTAAAAGGTTATATAAATGTTTAAATTTAATAAACGAAAGAAATATTGTCCTTTTAAGGGTAAAAAAAATAATAACATTGATTATAAAAATTTAGATTTATTAAAAAATTATATTACAGAATGTAATAAAATTGTTCCTAGTAGAATTACAGGTATTTCGGTTAAATATCAAAGATTAATATCTAAAGCTATAAAATATGCTAGGTATTTATCTTTATTAGCTTATACTGATTTACATAAATAGATTATAGGTTTATATTAATGGTTAAAGTTATTTTATTAAATAAAAGTTTGTTAGGTAATATAGGTAACATAATAAATGTAAGTTCTGGTTATGCTAGAAATTATTTAATTCCTTATAGTAAAGCTATATATGCTTCTAAGGAAAATATTAAATATTTTAATAATAAAATTTATTTAGATAACAAATATAAAGAGAAAGAAATATCTAAAATTAATGAATTATATAAAAAAATAATTTCTTTATCTCCTTTATTGATTAAATCTAAATGTAGTAAGAAAGGTAAATTATTTGGATCAATAACTTCCAAAAAAATATCTAAAATTATTTCTAATAAAATTAATTTTAATATTCCTGAAAAATTTATTATATTACCTAATAATAGTTCTTTAAAATATTTAAATAAATATAATATTAATATATTTTTATATAAAAAAAAAAAATTTAATTTTTTAGTTGAAATTGTTTCTTCTTAATTTTATTTTGTTTAAAATATTTATTTAAAAATTTTTTAAAAGCTTGTTTTATTTTTTTTTTTGTTATATTATATCTGTGTGATATAAATTTTGTTCTTTTAAAATAGATAATTTATATGAGCATCTACAATTT
Organism: Candidatus Stammera capleta; assembly: GCA_036689365.1. Classification (GTDB taxonomy): domain Bacteria; phylum Pseudomonadota; class Gammaproteobacteria; order Enterobacterales; family Enterobacteriaceae; genus Stammera; species Stammera capleta_AO. The sequence goes on from CP144805.1 coordinate 28,876, forward strand.
TTACATTATTAAGAAATTTTAATTTTTAGTTTTAAAAAAAATTAAAAAATTGTTTGTTTTGTTTTGAAGAGTTTGATCATGGCTCAGATTGAACGCTAACGGCAAGCTTAACACATGCAAGTCGAACGGCAGCATAGATAGTTTACTATTTGATGGCGAGTGGCGTACGGGTGAGTAATATCTAGGAATCTACCTAAAGAAGAGGGATAACTATTGGAAACTTTAGCTAATACCTTATAATGTTATTAGTTATTAATTAATAATAATTAAAGGTGGGGGATCTTGTTTTTTGAGACCTCATGTCTTTAGATGAGCTTAGACAGGATTAGTTAGTAGGTAAGGTAAAGGCTTACCTAGACTGTGATCCTTAGCTGGTCTGAGAGGATGGTCAGCCACACTGGAACTGAGATACGGTCCAGACTCCTACGGGAGGCAGCAGTGGGGAATATTGCACAATGGGGGAAACCCTGATGCAGCTATGCCGTGTGTATGAAGAAGATTTTAGGATTGTAAAGTACTTTCAGTAAGGAAGAAGATATATAAACTAATAATTTTTATGTTTGACGTTACTTACAGAAGAAGCATCGGCTAACTCCGTGCCAGCAGCCGCGGTAATACGGGGGATGCGAGTGTTAATCGGAATTACTGGGCGTAAAGAGCATGTAGGTGGTTTATTGTGTCAAGTATGAAAGCCCTGAGCTTAACTTTGGAATTGTATTTGAAACTGATAAACTAGAGTATCGTAGAGGGAGGTGGAATTCCAGGTGTAGCGGTGAAATGCGTAGATATCTGGAGGAATATCAGTGGCGAAGGCGGCCTCCTGGACGAATACTGACACTAAAGTGCGAAAGCATGGGGAGCAAACAGGATTAGATACCCTGGTAGTCCATGCCGTAAACGATGTCAATTTGAAGGTTGTAATTTATTTTATGGCTTTCGTAGCTAACGCGTTAAATTGACCGCCTGGGGAGTACGACCGCAAGGTTAAAACTCAAATGAATTGACGGGGGCCCGCACAAGCGGTGGAGCATGTGGTTTAATTCGATGCAACGCGAAGAACCTTACCTGGTCTTGACATCCAGCGAATTTTGCAGAAATGTAAAAGTGCTTTCGAGAACGCTGAGACAGGTGCTGCATGGCTGTCGTCAGCTCGTGTTGTGAAATGTATGGTTAAGTCCTATAACGAGCGCAACCCTTATTCTTTGTTGCCAACAGGTAAAGCTGGGAACTCAAGGAAAACTGCCAGTGATAAATTGGAGGAAGGTGGGGACGACGTCAAGTCATCATGGCCCTTACGACCAGGGCTACACACGTGCTACAATGGCATATACAAAGAGAAGCAATCTTGCAAAAGTGAGCAAATCTCATAAAGTATGTCTTAATTCGGATTGAAGTCTGCAACTCGATTTCATGAAGTTGGAATCGCTAGTAATCGTGAATCAGAATGTCACGGTGAATACGTTCCCGGGCCTTGTACACACCGCCCGTCACACCATGGGAATGTGTTGCAAAAGAAGTGAATAGTTTAACCCTTTATTTAAAGGGGGGGCTTTTACCACTTTGTGATTCATGACTGGGGTGAAGTCGTAACAAGGTAACCGTAGGGGAACCTGCGGTTGGATCACCTCCTTATTATAATAGTAAAGATTTGTAGATGCTCATATAATTTATTTATTTTTAATTAGAATAATGGTTTAAAGTCCTTTTCGTCTAGAGGTTAGGACATCGCTCTTTCACGGCGACAACAGGGGTTCGAATCCCCTAGGGGACGTTTCTTTTAAAATTGATTTAGAACATTTTTAAGTTGTGAAGTTAAGTAATTAAGCGTATATAGTGGATGCCTTGGCAATCAGAGGCGATGAAGGACGTGCAAATCTGCGATAAGCATCGATGAGTTGATAAGAGACATTTAATCGATGATTTCCGAATGGGTTAACCTAATATAGGTAATACTATATTATTATTAATTGAATAAATAGATTAATAAAGCAAACTAGGAGAACTGAAACATCTAAGTATCCTAAGGAAAAGAAATCAATTGAGATTCCCTAAGTAGTGGCGAGCGAAATGGGAAAAGCCTTGAATATATATTAAATATTTATGTTAGTAGAATAATTTGGAAAAATTAACAATATAAGGTGATAGTCCTGTATATAAAAACATATATATTTATTTATTCTTTTAAGTAGAACGAGACACGTGTAATCTTGTTTGAATATAGGGAGACCATTCTCTAAGGCTAAATACTACTGATTGACCGATAGTGAACTAGTACCGTGAGGGAAAGGTGAAAAGAACCCCGGATAGGGGAGTGAAATAGAACCTGAAACTGTATACGTACAAACAGTAGGAGCACTTTTTGTATATGTGTGACTGCGTACCTTTTGTATAATGGGTCAGCGAGTTATATTTTATAGCAAGGTTAACTTTTAATAAAGGGAGCCGTAGGGAAACCGAGTCTGAAATAGGCGTTAGTTGTAGGATATAGACCCGAAACCCGGTGATCTAGCCATGAGCAGGTTGAAGATTAGGTAATTCTAATTGGAGGACCGAACTGACTGATGTTGAAAAATCAGCGGATGACTTGTGGTTAGGGGTGAAAGGCCAATCAAACCGGGAGATAGCTGGTTCTCCCCGAAAACTATTTAGGTAGTGCCTTATGAATTATGATCTATTGGGGTAGAGCACTGTTTCAGTTAGGGGATCTTACCGATCTACCAATCTGATGCAAACTCCGAATACGATAGATTTTATCATGGGAGACACACATTGGGTGCTAAGATCCAGTGTGGAAAGGGAAACAGCCCAGATCGCAAGCTAAGGTCCCTAAATTATAATTAAGTGGTAAACGATGTGAGAAGGCTTAAACAGCTAGGATGTTGGCTTAGAAGCAGCCATCATTTAAAGAAAGCGTAATAGCTCACTAGTCTAGTCATCTTGCGCGGAAGATGTAACGGGGCTAAATTATATACCGAAGCTGCGGCAATATATTAGTTTTTATATTGGGTAGGGGAGCGTTCTGTAAGCTGTTGAAGATATATTGTGAGATATATTGGAGGTATCAGAAGTGCGAATGCTGACATGAGTAACGATAAAGTAGGTGAAAAACCTACTCGCCGAAAAACTAAGGTTTCCTGTCCAACGTTAATCGGGGCAGGGTAAGTCGATTCCTAAGGTGAGGCTGAAAAGCGTAATCGATGGATAACAGGTTAATATTCCTGTACTTGTATTATTGTTATGGGGAGACGGAGAAGGTTAGGTTAGCTAAGTGTAGGTAATCTTAGTTTAAATGTGTAGATAAACATTTAGGAAAATCCTTATGTTATATATATCGAGACATGATGACTAAACTTGAAAAAGTTGAAGTAATTTATACCATGCTTCCTAGAAAATCCTCTAAACTTCAGATAATATCAAATCGTACTATAAACCGACACAGGTGGTTAGGTAGAGTATACTAAGGCGCTTGAGAGAACTCGGGTAAAGGAACTAGGCAAAATAGTGCCGTAACTTCGGGAGAAGGCACGCTAATATTAGGTGATAAAATTTACTTTTATAGCCGAAATTAGTTTAAGATAATAGCTGGCTGCAACTGTTTATTAAAAACACAGCACTGTGCGAACATGAAAATGGAAGTATACGGTGTGATGCCTGCCCGGTGCCGGAAGGTTAATAGAGAAAGTTAGGAGTAAAATTCAAAGCTTTTAATTGAAGCCCCGGTGAACGGCGGCCGTAACTATAACGGTCCTAAGGTAGCGAAATTCCTTGTCGGGTAAGTTCCGACCTGCACGAATGGCATAATGATGGCCAGACTGTCTCTACCCGAGACTCAGTGAAATTGAAATTGCTGTGAAGATGCAGTGTACCTGCGGCAAGACGGAAAGACCCCGTGAACCTTTACTATAGCTTGATATTGAGTATTGAATGTTAATGTGTAGGATAGGTGGGAGATAATGAAGCAAAGACGCTAGTTTTTGTGGAATCATCCTTGAAATACCACCCTTTAGTATTTATTATTCTAACTTAATTCCGTTATCCGGAATGAGGACAATGTCTGGTGGGTAGTTTGACTGGGGCGGTCTCCTCCTAAAGAGTAACGGAGGAGTACAAAGGTCAGCTAATTACGTTCGGAAATCGTAATGTTAGTGCAAAGGCATAAGCTGGCTTAACTGTGAGCGTGACGGCGCGAACAGATGCGAAAGCAGGTCTTAGTGATCCGGTGGTTCTGTATGGAAAGGCCATCGCTCAACGGATAAAAGGTACTCCGGGGATAACAGGCTGATATCGCCCAAGAGTTCATATCGACGGCGGTGTTTGGCACCTCGATGTCGGCTCATCACATCCTGGGGCTGTAGTCGGTCCCAAGGGTATGGCTGTTCGCCATTTAAAGTGGTACGCGAGCTGGGTTTAGAACGTCGTGAGACAGTTCGGTCCCTATCTGCCGTAGGCGTTGGAAACTTGAAGGGATCTGCTTCTAGTACGAGAGGACCGAAGTGGGTGTACCTATGGTGTTCAGGTTGTTATGCCAATAGCATTGCCTGGTAGCTAAGTACAGAAAAGATAAGTGCTGAAAGCATATAAGCACGAAACTTACCCTAAGATTAGGTTTCCCAGAAAATTATATTTTCCTAAAGGGTCGTTATAGACTATAACGTTGATAGGTTAGGTGTGTAAGCATAGTAATATGTTGAGCTAACTAATACTAATAACCCGTGAGGCTTAACTTCACAACTTAAAAGTGTTTTAATATTTATTCTGGCGGTAATAGCATGATTGTACCACCTGAATCCATTCCGAACTCAGAAGTTAAAGGTCATAGCGCTGATGGTAGTATAAGTTTTTCTTATGTGAGAGTAAGACGCTGCCAGAATTTTTTGGTGCGGTAGTTCAGTTGGTTAGAATACCAGCCTGTCACGCTGGGGGTCACGGGTTCGAGTCCCGTTCGTACCGTTTTAAATATGAAATTATAATATTTATGATTTTAAATAATAAAAATAATTTAATTTGAATAGATTTAGAAATGACAGGTTTAAATCCTGATATAAATAAAATAATTGAAATAGCTACTTTAGTTACAGATAGTAATTTAAATATTCTTTCTGAAGGTCCTAATATAGCTATATATCAAAAAAAGAAATATTTAAATAATATGAATGATTGAAACTTTAATATTCATAGTTCTACAGGTTTACTTAATAAAGTAAAAAATAGTTTATTTGATGAAAATAAGGCTGAAAAAAAAACTATAAAATTTTTAAAAAAATGGGTTTTAAAGGGAGTGTCTCCAATTTGTGGTAGTACAATTGCTCAAGATAGAAGATTTTTATATAAATATATGCCTAATTTAGAGTCTTATTTTCATTATAGATATATAGATGTAAGTACTTTAAAGGAATTGATTAATAGATGATATCCTGATTTTAAATTTTCTTTTGTTAATAGAAAAAAAATTCATAGCGCTTTATTAGATATTAAAAATTCTGTATCTGAGTTATTATTTTATCGTAAATATTTTTTTAATTACAATTTTTGCGGAAATAGCTCAGTTGGTAGAGTATAACCTTGCCAAGGTTAGGGTCGCGAGTTCGAGTCTCGTTTTCCGCTTTATTTATAGAGTATATGAGTAAAAAAATATTTTTTGTTAGAAGTATTAATGATACTTTGTTATTAGTAAAAAGATTTTCTTTTTTAATTAAAAAACCTATTTATATTTATTTTAGTGGTGATATAGGTGTAGGTAAATCTTTTTTTTGTAGATCATTAATTAATAATTTAGGTTTTTATGGACTAATAAATAGTCCTAGTTATACATTAATTAATGAATATAAATGTAAAAATTTTTTAATTTATCATTTTGATTTATATAGATTATTATCATATAATGATTTATTAAATATTGACATATATGAATATTTTAATAAAGAAAATATATGTTTAGTTGAGTGAGCTGATAAATTTTTAGATTTATTACCTAGTTGTGATTTATATTTTAATTTTGTTTTTTTAGGTTTTAAAAAACGTATTTTATTAGTAAAATCTTTTTCTAGTTTTGGTAAATATATTTTAAATATGATATCTTAATGTTATATATTATTCTTTTTTTATTATTTTTTTTAAAGAATGTATTTTTTATTTATTTTGTTGAAGGTAAAAATAATTTTTTATTTTTTAATAAAAATAAAATTTTTTTTAATAAAAGATATAAAATAAATTTTTTAAATAGTAATTTTTTGAATTTAAAAAATGAATTTTTAAAATTTAGAAAAGATAATTTTTATCATAAATGTAAATTTAATATTGTTATAGATCCAGGTCATGGTGGTTATGATCCAGGAGCTATTGGTTATAGTGGGTCAAAAGAAAAAGATATTACTTTATTAATATCTAAAAAATTATTTTATTTATTAAATTTAAATAAAAAATTTAATGTTTTTTTAATTAGATCTAGTGATAACTATGTTTCTTTAAAAAAACGTTTACATATGGTACATATTAAAAAAGCAGATTTATTTTTGTCTATACATGTAAATTCTATTAATAAAAATAAATCTATTAAAGGAGCTTCTATTTGATTATTATCTTTATTATCTAAATATAGATATATTAATAAAAAAAAATATTTTTATTTAAATAAAAATTATAATTTAAATTATAGTCATAGATTTTTTGATTTTGAAAAAAAAATTAGTCAATTAAATTTTAATTTAGCTATAGAAATTATTCATCAATTACGTAATGTTATTTTATTACATAAAAATTATTTACAGTATGATAATTTGTTTATTTTATCTTTATTTTACATACCTTCTATATTAATAGAAGTTGGTTATATAAGTAATCCCGTGGAAGAAAAAAAATTAAATGATGTTTTATATCAATATAAATTAGCTAAATATATTTATTTGGGTTTAGAAAAATTTATAAATAAAATTTGTGTATAAAAATATGATTATTAAGTTTTTACCTGAATTAACTATTAAAAAAATTTCTGCTGGAGAGTTTCTTAATAACCCTTCTTGTATTTTAAAAGAATTAATAGAAAATAGTATTGATGCTGGATCAAAATATATAAAAATAGAAATTTGTAATAATGGTTTAGATTTAATTAAAATTACAGATGATGGTATTGGTATGGATAAAAATGATTTATTTATATCTTCTGATAGTTATACAACAAGTAAAATATTTTTTTTTAATGATTTATTAAATTTAAATAGTTTTGGTTTTAGAGGAGAAGCTTTGTCGTGTATTAGTTCTATATCAAATTTCTCTATTTCTTCAAAATTTAAATATAGTAGTAAAAATCATGGTTGATTATTATTTACTAAATATAGTAAATTAAAAAAAAAAAAAATTATTAAACCTATACATCATAATTTTGGTACTATAGTAAACGTGAAAAATTTATTTTTTAATTTTCCTGTTAGAAGAAAGGAGTTATTTTTATCTTATTATAATCAATTTTTTTTAATAAAAAAAATAATTAATTATTTTGTTATATCTAATTTTAAGATTAATTTTTTATTTTATAAAGATAATAATTTGTATAGAGAATATATTAATAAATTTTTAAAAGATGAAAATAATATTTTAGATCGTATTAGAAATATATATGGTGAAAAATTTTGTCAAGAATATAAATATATTAGTATAAAAGATAAATATGTATCTTTTAATGGATATTTATTTTTAAATAATAATTTTAAAAATATTAAAATTATTTTTTTGAATAACAGAATTATTTCTACCAAAAATTTATTATATTCTGTAGTGAATAATTTTTTTATAAATTTTTTAAATAAAAAAAAATATTTTTCTTATATTTTATTTTTCAAAATAAAAAGTAAATATATTAATATAAATATATCTCCTAATAAAAAGAAAATAAATTTTTTAAATTCGTATTTAATTTTTAATAAAATATACAGTAATTTATCTTTATTTTTTAATAAAAAAAGTAAAATTAATATTGTAAATAAAAAAAAAAAAATATCTAAGATATTTTTTTCTAATAAAAATTTTTTAGATAATTATTTATATTATTTTTTAATTAATTTTGGTAATATAATAAATATCTTTAATAATCGTTTTGTTTTTTCTGTAAAAAGAAATAGTTTATTAATAATTTCAGATTTATTATATATTTTTTATTATATTAATATATTAATTGTGAAAAAAAAATATTTTTTTTTAATTGAGAATAAAAAAATAAAAAAAATAAAAATTTTTTTAGTTAATAAATTTTTTTTGAATATTGAAAGAATTCTTTATATTTTAAATATTTTAGGTATTAAAATATATTATAAAAATAAATATTTTTTAGTTACTTATGTTCCTATAGAATTTTTGAATTTAAATTTAAAAAAATTTTTTTTATCTTTCTTCTTATTTTTAAAAAAGATAGAAAAAAGTAAATTTATATTTAAAATAATAATTTTTTGATTATCTAATTATATAATTTTAAATGGTAAATTAACTAATTATAATGTAATGAATTTGATGTATAAATTTCATAGTTGTATTAAAAAATTTAAATATAAATTTAAAAAAAAAATTTTTTATTTTTTAAATTTAAATAAATTATATTTATATTATTTTAATGATTTATGATTATAAAAAAAGGTATTCCAAATATATTTTGTATTTTAGGTCCTACTGGTATTGGTAAAAGTTATATAGCTATGGAATTATGTAAGATTTTACCACTAGAATTAATTAGTGTAGATTCTGGTTTAATATATAGAGATTTAAATATAGGTACAGCTAAACCTAGTAAATTAGAATTGAAATATTTTCCACATAAATTAGTTGATATTATAAATCCCGAAGAATTTTATTCAGTTCAAAAATTTTTTACAGATGTAGTTATTGAATTAAATAATATTATTTATATTAAAAAAAAAATTCCTTTACTAGTTGGTGGAACTATGATGTATTATAATGTTTTATTTAATGGTTTATATTTTTTACCTAAACCTAATTATAAAATACGTTCTTATATAAATTTTTTATTTTTAAAATATGGATGTAATTATGTGTATAATATTTTAAAAAAAATTGATTTTAATTCATCTAAAAATATTCATTTTAATGATAAGTATAGAATTTTACGTAATTTAGAAGTTTTTTATATTACTAAAAGAAATATTTCTTTTTTAAAGAATATTAATAAATTAAATTTAAATTTTAAAATATATAAAATTATTATTTTACCTAATAACAAAAATAATTTAATTAAAATAGTTAAAAATAGATTTTATAAAATGTTATCTTTAGGTTTTGAAGAAGAAGTATTTAATTTATATATACGTAATAATTTAAATATAGATAATAATTCAATGAAATGTATTGGTTATAAACAAATGTGATTATATATTGATAAAAAAATATCATATTTGCAAATGGTAGAAGATACTATTAATAGTACTTTGTATTTAATAAAAAAACAATTCACATGACTTAAAAAATGATCTAGTGATATTACTATAATAAATAATGGTAATTATAAAAAAAATGTTATTAAAATTTTTGATTTTATTATTAAATTAATTAATTATTAAAGGTGTTAATTTGTTATATATGAATAAAAAGAAAAATATATTAGCTATTTATATATATTTTAATAGAAAAAATTTAATTAATAGAAATGAATTTAAGAAATTAATTTTTTCTGCTGGATTTAATATAAGTAAATTATTAGATATAAATATAAGATATCCTAATAAAAAATTTTTTTTTGGTTTAGGTAAAATTAAAGAAATAATTAATATTATTAATGAATTTAATATTTCTAAAATATTAATTAATTTAGTATTAAAAAGTAATCAAGAATATAATTTAAAAAAAATATTAAAATGTTCTATTTTAAATAGAACTTATATAATATTAAGTATATTTAAGGAAAGAGCTAATACTAATTATGGAAAGTTACAAGTAGAATTAGCTTATTGAAATTATTTAAGTACTCGTTTAGTTAAAAGATGAAGTCATTTAGAACGTCAAAGAGGAGGAATTAAAAAAATATCTGGTCCAGGAGAAAAACAAATTGAAATTGATAGAAGAATAATAAAAAAAAAAATAAAAAATTTAAATATTAAATTATTTAAATTAAGTAATCAAAAAAATAATAATATTAAATTTAGAAATAAATTTAATATTCCTATAATATCTTTAATAGGATATACTAATTCTGGTAAATCAACTTTATTTAATTTATTAACTGATTCTAATTTTAAATTAAATCATTGTTATTTTTCTACTTTAGATACTTATATAAGGAAAATAACTATATTTAAATTTTTTTCTAATGTTTTAATTTCTGATACAGTTGGATTTATACGTAATTTACCTGAAAATATTAAAAGTGCTTTTAAAAGTACTTTAAATGAAATTTCTTATTCTCAACTTATTTTTCATATAATAGATGCATCTGATTTATATTTTAAAGAATATATTAATATTGTTAATACTATATTAAAAGATATAATTGTAGATAAATTTATACCTATAGTACAGATAATGAATAAAATAGATAAGATTGATGAATTTAAATCTAAAATAGATTATTTTAATAATAATTGTCCATCAAAAATATGAATTTCAGCTAAAAAAAAAATAGGTATTGATAATATATATAAAACAATTAATTTTTATTTATTTTCTGAACAGTCAAAATATTTATTTTGTATATCTTTTGAAATTTCTTTTTTATTAAGAGATATTTTTTATAAAAATAATATTTTATTTAAAGAATGAAGTAATGATGGTAAAATATGTTATTTTAATGTTTTAATTTCTAAATCAATAATTATATATATGTTTAAAAAATATCCTTATATTAAAAGATATTTAGTTGATAAATAAATTATATGAATAAAAAAAAATATAAATATTATTATGGTTTTAATACTGTAAAAAATTTGATTAAATTTAAATTTAATTATATAAATAAAATATATTTAATAAATAAAAATAGTAAAAATTTTTTTAAAATTAAAAAGTTAATTTTATTAAGAAATATTTCTTATAAAATTGTTAATAATAATTTTTTTAAAAAATTAAATATATTAAGTCATCAAGGGGTAATGGCTTTAGTTAAAAATAAAAAAATGTTTTTAAACGATATTAATAAGTTAATATATTTAATTAAAAAAAAAAATACCCATTTTTTTATAATTTTAGATAGAATAAATGATCCTTATAATTTAGGTTCTTGTATTCGTACAGCTGTAGCAGCTAATATTGATGCTATTATTTTAACTAAATATAATTCTGTATCAATTGAAAATAACATAGTGCATAAAGTTTCAGTAGGTTCTATATATAAAATAAATATTATAGTTATTAATAATATTAATGATGTTATTAAAATATTTAATAAATATAATTTTTTAATTTTAGGTACTGATATAAAATCTAAGAAAAATATTTATGAAATTAATTTTAATAATTATAAATCTATAGTTTTAATTTTTGGATCTGAAAATAATGGAATAAGAAGAAAAGTTAAAGAAAAATGTAATTTTTTATTTAAAATACCTATAAAAAATATAAATTCGTTAAATGTATCTGTTTCTAAAGCAATTATAATTTTTGAAATTTTAAGACAAAGAAATTATAATATATCTCCAATATTAAATAAATAAGGTTTTGAGTTTATTAATTGTGATATTTTTATTTTTTTTCTGTTATTTAATTGTATTTTTTTTATTTTTAATATATGTGATTTTTTAGTAAATATTTGTAAACCTTTTTTGGTGTATTTTAATATTTCACCATATTTATAATTATTTTTTTTATTTATTTTTTTTATTTTAACTGATCATATAAATATGATATATTTTTTATGAAAAAAATATGTTTTTGGTCATATATAAAATGCTTTTATTTTTCTTTCTATATTTATAGCTGTATCTTTTTTTCAGTTAATTAAACCCTCTTTTTTATTTATTTTATTAGAATATGTAATATATTTTTTATTTTGTTTTATTTCATTATAATTATTATTTGCTATTTTTTGAAGTAAATTTGGTAATTTTTTAGCTCCTATTTTTTTTAATTTGTTATATAATTTTATATAATTATAATTTTTTTTAATTAAACATTTTTTTTGGTATATTATTTTACCTGCATCAATTTTTTTATTCATTTTAATAAAAGTTATACCAGAGAATTTATCTCCAGATAGTATTGCTTTTTGTATAGGAGAAGATCCTCTTCATCTAGGTAAAAGAGAAGCATGTAAATTTATACTTATTTTAGGTATTTGAAGAATTTTTTTAGGTAAAATAAAACCATATGATACTGTTAGTATTATATCTATATTAAGTTTTTTAAATATATTTTTTAGGTTTTCTAATTTTTTGATTGATTTAGGTTGAAAAATATTTAAATTATATTTTTTAGCTATTTTTTTAAATATTTTTTTTTTTTTTTCTTTTTTAGTAACAATTCCAACTATTTTATGTTTTGTTTTTTTTATAATATTTTTTAATTGAAATAAAGCAAATTCTTGTGTTCCAAAAAATAATATTTTTAAATTTTTATTCATATTAATTTATATATAGTCTATAAATAGTTTTCCTTTTATATGATCTATTTCATGTTGTATACATACAGATAATAAACCTTTAGTTTCTAATTTTATATTATTTCCATTTATATCTTTTGCTAATAAATATAGATAATTAAATCTTTTAATGTAATAAAAAAAATTAGGTATAGATAAACATCCTTCTTTTGTTTTTATAAATCCACTTTTTTTTATTATTTTGGGATTAATTAATAGTAATCCATTATTTTGTTTTTCTGTTGTATCTATTATTATTATAGATTTATTTATATTTATTTGTATTGCAGCTAGACCTATTCCTTTGTAATGATACATAGTTTTAAACATATTTGAAACAGTATATTTTAGTTTATTATCAAATCTTTTAATTTTTTTAGTTTTTCTTCTTAATTTTTTATTAGGATATATTAATATTTTTAGTATTGACATTTTATTACTTTAATTTTATATACCCAAGGCGGGATTTGAACCCGCAGGATTATAATATAATCGAGGGATTTTAAGTCCCTTGTGTTTACCAATTTCACCACTTGGGTAATTTATTCAAAGCGTGTCTCGGAATTGAACCGAGATAATATGGATTTGCAATCCATTGCATTAACCTTTCTGCCAACACGCTATTTATATTATATATTATAATTATTAAAAATTTTTTTTACAATTATTATTTTAATATTTAATATATCAAGTATTGATATTAATCAATAAAATGTAGTAATATATAAATATTTGTTATGTTTATTTATATTTATATCATAAAAATATATATTTAACTAGAATAGTTATTACAATTATATTTAGGTTTTATTTTTTAATGTCCAATATTTTTATATTTTATAATTTTATTTAAATATATCTTAGGTAAATTTAATGTCTACTATTAATCAATTAGTTCGTAAATCTAGAGTACGTAAATTTTCTAAAAATAATGTACCTGCTTTAAATAATTGTCCTCAAAAAAGAGGTGTGTGTGTAAAAGTATATACAACTACTCCTAAAAAACCTAATTCAGCTTTAAGAAAAGTATGTAGAGTTCGTTTAACAAATAATTTAGAAGTTACAGCTTATATTCCTGGAGAAGGACATAATTTACAAGAACATTCTGTTGTACTTATTCGTGGAGGAAGAGTTAAAGATTTACCTGGTGTACGTTATCATGTAATTAGAGGTTCTTTAGATTGTGCTGGAGTTAAAGGAAGAAAAAGATCACGTTCTAAATATGGTGTTAAAAAAATAGTTTAGTTGAATGTTTATAGGAGTTTATAATGTCTCGTCGTAAAATTATTAATAATCGTAGTTTGTTCCCTGATTATATTTACAATTCAGAATTAGTTATGAAATTTATTAATTTACTTATGTTGGATGGTAAAAAATCTATTGCTGAAAGTATATTATATACTTCTTTAAATATAATAGAAAATAAATTTAAAAAAGACAAATTAGATTTATTAGAGTTAGCTATTAACAATGTTAAACCTATTGTAGAAGTTAAGTCTCGTAGAGTTGGTGGAACTACTTATCAAATACCTGTAGAAGTTAGACCTAAAAGAAGTAATACTTTAGCTATACGTTGAATTATATTAGCAGCAAAAAAAAGATCTAAAAAAAAAATGTTTATTAAGTTATCTGAAGAATTATTAGATGCTATAAATAAAAAAGGTCTAGCTATAAAAAAACGCGATGAAGTACATCGTATGGCAGAATCTAATAAGGCATTTGCTCATTATAGATGATAGTTTTTTAAAAAATAATTTTTATGGTGAAATATATGTCTCGTGTAACTCCTATTTCTAATTATAGAAATATTGGTATTAGTGCTCATATTGATGCAGGTAAAACTACTGTTACTGAACGTATTTTATTTTATACAGGAGTAAATTATAAATTAGGTGAAGTGCATGATGGTACTGCAACAATGGATTGAATGGAACAAGAGCAAGAAAGAGGTATTACAATAACTTCTGCTTCTACTACTGCTTTTTGATCTGGTATGTTTAATCAATTTTTGCCTCATAGAATTAATATTATAGATACTCCAGGACATGTAGATTTTACTATTGAAGTTGAACGTTCTATGAGAATTTTAGATGGGGCAGTAATGGTTTATTGTGCTGTTGGTGGTGTTCAACCACAGTCAGAAACTGTTTGAAAACAAGTTAATAGATATAATGTTCCTCGTATAGCTTTTATAAATAAAATGGATCGTGTGGGAGCTAATTTTTATAATGTTTTAGTTCAGTTAAATAAAAAATTTAAAGTAAAAGTAATACCTTTACAGATACCTATTAATATAGAAGACAAATTTTGTGGTGTTGTAGATTTAATTACTTTAAAATCTATTATATGAAATGATAATGGTAATAATAATGGTATTATTTATAATGTAAGTGATTCTTTAGATAAAAATATATATGATGTTGTTATTTTTTGACGTCAAAAAATTATTGAATTTATTGCAGATATTTCTGATGATTTAATGTCTAAATATTTGAATGGAGTTAATTATACAAATTTAGAAATTAAATCTTCTTTAAGAGATCAAGTTTTAAAAAATAAAGTTTTATTAGTTACTTGTGGTACTGCTTTAAAAAATAAAGGTATTCAATGTTTATTAGATGCTATAATAGATTATTTACCTTCACCAAAAGATTTGTGTTTAATAAATGGTTTAAGTATAAATTCTAAATCTAGTTTAGAACGTAAAATAGATGATAAAGAATTTTTTTCTTCTTTAGCTTTTAAAGTTAGTAATGATCCTTTTGTAGGTAATTTAACTTTTTTACGTGTTTATTCTGGTTGCATTAAATCTGGAGATATAGTATTAAATTCTACTAAAAATAAGCGTGAACGTATTGGACGTATTGTTCAAATGCATGCTAATAAAAAAGAAGAAATAAAAGAAGTTTATGCAGGAGATATAGCTGCTGCTATAGGTTTAAAAAGTATTACTACTGGTGATACTTTATGTGATATTAATAATCCTATTATTTTAGAAAAAATAAAGTTCCCTAGTCCTGTAATATCTATTGCATTAGTTCCTGATACTAAATTAGATCAAGAAAAAATGGGTATAGTTTTATATAAATTATCTAAAGAGGATCCTTCTTTAAAATATTGATATGATAATGAATCTAATCAAACAATTATATCTGGTATGGGTGAATTACATTTAGAAATTATTGTAGATAGGATGAAAAGAGAATTTAATATAAATTGTAATATTGGAAAACCTGAAGTTTCTTATAGAGAAACTATTTTAGATAGTTCTTTGGGTATTGAAGGTAAATATATTAAACAAACTGGTGGTAGGGGGCAATATGGTCATGTAGTTATTGATTTATTACCTTTATCTTCTTCTGAATATTCTATTTCTGATAATGGTTATTTGTTTGTTAATGATATCAAAGGTGGAGTAATACCTAATGAATATATTTCTGCAATAGATAAAGGTATAAGAGAACAATTAAAGTCTGGTCCTTTATCTGGTTATCCAGTTATAAATGTTAAAATAAGATTATTTTTTGGTTCTTATCATGATGTAGATTCATCTGAAATAGCATTTAAAATGGCTGCTTCCATAGCTTTTAAAAAAGCTTTTTTGAAATCTAAACCTGTTTTATTAGAACCTATTATGAAAATAGAAGTCGAAACTCCTGATGAATATATGGGAGATGTAATAGGAGATTTAAATCGTCGTAGAGGTATTATAAGTAAAATTAATGATATTAATGTTGGTAAATTAATAAAATGTTATGTTCCTTTGGCTGAAATGTTTGGTTATGCTACAGATTTAAGATCACAAACTCAAGGTAGAGCTTTATATACTATGGAGTTTAGTAAATATTCTATATCTCCTAATTATATCTGTGAAAAAATAATTAATTTACGTAATAATAAATAAATTTTTTAATATTAAATAAGGTGTTATATATGTCAAAAAAAAAATTTGAACGTTCTAAAATTCATTTAAATGTTGGTACAATAGGTCATGTTGATCATGGTAAAACTACTTTAACTTCTGCTATTACTACTGTTTTAGCTAAAAAATTTGGTGGACAACCTTGTGCTTTTGATCAAATTGATAACGCTCCTGAGGAAAAAGCTAGAGGTATTACTATTAATACTTCTCATGTTGAGTATGATACTGCCAAAAGGCATTATGCTCATGTTGATTGTCCTGGTCATGCTGATTATATTAAAAATATGATTACTGGTGCAGCTCAAATGGATGGAGCTATTTTAGTAGTAGCAGCTACTGATGGACCTATGCCTCAAACAAGAGAACATATTTTATTAGCTCGTCAAGTAGGTGTTCCTTATATTATTGTATTTTTAAATAAATGTGATATGGTTGATGACGAAGAATTATTAGAGTTAGTTGAAATGGAAGTAAAAGATATATTGACTCAATATAATTTTCCGGGAAATGAAACTCCTATAATAAGAGGTTCAGCTTTAAAAGCTTTATCTGGAGATGTTAAATGAGAAAAAAAAATTTTTGAATTAGCAAATTATTTAGATAATTATATACCTGATCCTAAAAGAAATATAGATCAACCTTTTTTATTACCTATAGAAGATATTTTTTCTATTTCTGGTAGAGGAACTGTAGTTACAGGTAGAATTGATCAAGGTTTAATAAAAGTTGGTGATGAAGTAGAAATAATAGGTATTAAAGATACTAAAAAATCTATATGCACAGGAATAGAAATGTTTCGTAAATTATTAGATGAAGGTAGAGCAGGTGAAAATGTAGGTATATTATTAAGAGGTATAAAAAGAGAAGATATAGAGAGAGGTCAAGTTTTAGCAAAACCTGGTAGTATTAATCCTCATACTTATTTTGAATCTGAGGTTTATGTTTTATCTAAAGAAGAAGGAGGTAGACATACACCTTTTTTAAATGGTTATCGTCCTCAATTCTATTTTAGAACTACAGATGTTACAGGAACAATTGAATTACCTAAAGGAATAGAAATGGTTATACCTGGTGATAATGTTAAAATTTTTGTAAAGTTATTTAGTCCTATAGCAATGAATGAAGGATTAAGATTTGCTATCAGAGAAGGTGGTCGTACTGTAGGAGCAGGTATAGTTAGTAAAATTATTTCTTAGAATTAATTTAATGGATTATAAATGATAAATCAAAGAATTAGAATTAAATTAAAGGCTTTTGATCATCGTTTAATAGATATTTCTACGTTAGAAATTATAGAAACTGCTAAAAAAACTGGTGCTCAAGTTAGTGGACCTATACCTTTACCTACTTCAATTGAACGTTTTACTATTTTAGTATCTCCTCATGTAGATAAAGATGCTAGAGATCAATATGAAATTAGAACACATAAACGTTTAATTGATATTATTAAACCTACTGAAAGAACTGTAGATGCTCTTATGAAACTAAATTTAGCTTCTGGAGTAGATGTACAAATAAGTTTAGGTTAAATTTATTATGATTGTATTAATTGGTAGTAAAATAGGAATGACAAGACTATTTAATAGTAACGGTGTTTCTTTTGCTGTTACATTAATTGAAATTAAAGATAATATTATTACTTGTATAAAAAAAAATAAAAATAAATATGTTACTCAGGTAACAACTGGTATTTTAGATGAAAGAAAAATTAATAAACCTAAATTTGGTTTTTATAAAAAAATAAATATTAATCCAGGTTTAGGTTTATGAGAAATACCTTATGTAAAGAATTTGCATTTACATGTTGGACAGTCTTTGAATGTAAATTTATTTAATAATGTGAAAAAGGTTGATGTAATAGGTATTACTAAAGGTAAAGGTTTTTCGGGTACTATTAAAAGATGAAATTTTAGT
The DNA here is from genome assembly GCA_036689365.1 of Candidatus Stammera capleta. GTDB lineage: Bacteria > Pseudomonadota > Gammaproteobacteria > Enterobacterales > Enterobacteriaceae > Stammera > Stammera capleta_AO. Next base: position 47,280 of record CP144805.1, read on the forward strand.
TCTCAGGATAGTACACATGGTAATTCTTTATCTCATAGGGTACCAGGATCTATAGGTCAGAATCAAACTCCGGGAAGAGTTTTTAAAGGAAAAAAAATGTGTGGACATTTAGGTAATATTAGGAACACAAAGTTAAATTTAAAAATTGTTAAAATATATGATGATAAAAATATTTTACTTATTAAAGGTTGTGTTCCTGGATATAATAATAGTAGATTAATAATTAGATCATCAATTAAATAAATTTTGAATTTTTATGGTTAATATTTTATTAAAAGATTCTAATAAGAATTTAGTGTTATCTAATGATATTTTTAAAGTAAAATTAAATATGTCATTATTACATCAAGTTATTATTTCTTATCAAAAGAAATGTCGTAAAGGAAATGTTTCTCAAAAATCTAGATCTGATGTTTCTGGATCTAAAAAGAAGCCTTGGAGACAAAAAGGAACTGGTAAAGCTAGAGCTGGATCTTATAAAAGTCCTATATGACGTTCTGGTGGTGTTACTTTTGCTAATAAACCTAAAAAATATTTTTCTAAAATAAATAAAAAAGTTTATAGAAAAGCGTTTAAAATTCTTTTATCTAGTTTATATAAGGAATCTAAATTATATATTTTGAGTGATTTTGTTATTTCTTCACCTAAAACTAAATTTTTATTAGATAAAATTAAATTTTTTGGTTTTAGTAAACCATTAATTATTGTTGATAAATTAAATAAAAATTTATTTTTATCTTCACGTAATTTATATAATATACGTATATGTAATGTTAATAATATTAATATTATTGATTTTTTGAATTTTAGAGATATAGTTTTTACTATTTCTTCTATTAAAATTTTAGAGGATAAATTAAGTAATGAATTGTAAATTAAATTATTTAAATTTTTTTAAAAAAATTTATTTTTCAGAAAAATCTAATTTTTTTTTAAATAAAAATAAAACTTTAGTTTTTAAAGTTAATAAAGATGTTAATAAAATAGAAATATCTTTAGCAATTAAGAAATTATTTAATTTTAAAATAAAAAAAATTAGAACATTATGAGTTAAAAGTAAAAAAAAAAATAGAAAAAATAAAACACCTAGTTATACTAAAAGATGAAAAAAAGTGTATGTTATATTAAAAGATCATTCTAATCTAGAATTAAGTAATTTATTTAAATAATTTATATGGAATTTAGTTATGGTTATTATAAAATATAATCCTACTTCTCCTGGTCGTAGGCATAAAATAGGTTTATGTCGTTCTTTTTTGTATAAAGGCAAACCTTATCATTCTTTATTAAAAAAAAAAAAAAAAAGTGGTGGTCGTAATAATTTAGGTAGAATTACTGTTAGACATATTGGTGGTGGTCATAAACGTAAGTATCGTTTAATAGATTTTAAAAGGAATAAAGATAATATTTCTGCTATAGTTGAACGTATAGAATATGATCCTAATAGATCTGCTTTTATAGCTTTAGTTTTATATAAAGATGGTGTAAGAAAATATATTATTTATCCTAAAAACTTAAAAATTGGTGATAAAATTAAGTCTGGTATTAATGTTTCTATCAAATTAGGTAATTGTTTACCTTTAATTAATATACCTGTCGGTTCTGTTATACATAATGTAGAATTATTTCCTGGTAAAGGAGCTCAAATTTCAAGATCTGCTGGTTCTTATAGTCAATTATTAGTTCGTGAAAATAATTATGTTACTATACGTTTACGTTCTGGAGAATTAAGAAAAATTGATGTTAATTGTAGGGCTACTTTAGGTGAAGTAGGTAATTCTGAACATATGTTGCGTATGTTAGGTAAAGCTGGATCTAGTCGTTTATTAGGTATTAGACCTACAGTTCGAGGAACTGCTATGAATCCAGTTGATCATCCTCATGGAGGTGGTGAAGGAAGAAATTTTGGTAAACATCCTGTTACTCCTTGAGGTATAAAAACTAAAGGAAAAAAAACTCGTTTTAATAAACGTACAGATAAATTTATTATTCAACGTCGTAAAAGATAATTTAGGTATTTAAAATATGTCTCGTTCATTTAAGAAAGGTCCATTTATTGATGTTCATTTATTCAATAAAATTAAAAAAATGGTTGAATCTAAAGATAAAAAGCCTATTCGTACTTGATCTAGAAGATCTACTATACTGCCTAATATGATTGGTTTAACTATTTTAGTTCATAATGGTAGACGTCATATTCCTGTTTATGTTACAGAAGATATGGTTGGTCATAAGTTAGGTGAGTTTTCTCCTACTAGAACATATAGAGGTCATTTATCTTCTGAGAAGAAAATTAAAAAAGATTAATTTTAATTATTGGAATTTATATGGAAGTATTTGCTAAATATTGTTATGTTAAATCTTCTGTTCGAAAACTTAAATTAGTAGCTGATTTAATAAGAGGTAAAAATGCAAATTTAGCATTAAATATATTACATTTTGTTAATAAAAAAGCTGCTTTTTTGATAAAAAAAGTTCTTAATTCTGCTATATTTAATGCTATTAATAATAAAGGTATTAATAGAGATATTTTAAAAATATCAAAAATTTATATTAATAATGCTTCTTTAGTTAAACGTATTATTCCTAGAGCTAAAGGAAGAGCTAATTATATTTCAAAACGTACTAGTCATATTATTATTTTTGTTTCTGATATATAATTTAAATTTAATGGAAATATTATGGGTCAAAAAGTAAATCCACATGTTATTAGGTTAGGAATAACAAAAATGTGAAGTTCTGCTTGGTTTGCTACTAAAAAAGATTTTGCTAATAATTTACAAAGTGATTTTATTGTAAGAAAATTTTTATATAGTGAATTATCTAAAGCTTTAGTATCTAAAATATTAATTGAAAGACCAGCTAAAAAAAGTATTAGAATAACTATATATACTGCTCGTCCTGGTATAGTTATAGGTAAAAAAGGAGAGGATATAGAAAAATTAAAAAAAAAAATAACTTCAATTACTGGTGTAACATCTCAAATAAATATTTCTGAAATAAGGAAACCTGAATTAGATGCTAAATTAATAGCTGATAATATAGCTATGCAATTAGAAAGAAGAATAATGTTTAGAAGAGTTATGAAAAGAGTTATTAATAATGCTATTCGTTTAGGTATTAAAGGTATTAAATTAGAAATTAGTGGGAGATTAGGTGGAACAGAAATAGCTAGAAGAGAGTGATATCGTGAAGGTCGTGTTCCTTTACATACTTTAAGGGCTGATATAGATTACAGTTTTTCTGAGGCTTTTACTAATTATGGGGTTATAGGAATTAAAGTATGAATATTTAAAGGAGAAATTTTAGATAAATTTTATCCTATAAAATTATATAATAGTAATATGTTGAGTATAAGAAGATATTTTAAGAGAATTAGAGGTAAATTAAAATAAATTTTAATCATTAAAGAGTTTTATTATGTTGCAACCTAAAAAAACAAAATATAGAAAAGTACAAAAAGGACGTAATAAAGGTATATCTAATGATATTAGTTTAAATTTTGGTAAATTTGGTTTAAAAGCTATAACTAGGGGAAATATTTCTTCTAGACAAATTGAATCTGCTCGTCGTGTAATATCTCGTACTATAAAAAGGCAAGGTTTTTTATGAATTAGAATATTTCCTGATAAACCTATAACTAGAAAACCTTTAGAGATACGTATGGGTAAAGGTAAAGGTAATGTAGAATATTGAGTGGCGATTATAAAACCTGGTAAAATTTTATATGAACTAGATGGGGTAGATGAAAATTTAGCTAGAAAAGCTTTTAAATTAGCTGGTGATAAATTATCTGTTAAAACTATGTTTGTGGTTTAAATTATTATTATGTTTAATAATGAATATTTTAAAAATAGAAATATTAAAGAATTAAATGTAGATTTATTAAATTTAAGTAAAGAATATTTAAATTTACGTGTTCAATTATCTTCTGGTAAATTGAAAAAAACTCATTTAATAAATTTATGTAAAAAAAATATAGCTCGTATAAAAACTTTTTTAAATCTTAAAGGTAATGCTTATGTTAATAAAAAAAAATAATTTTTTAAAATGTTATGTTATAAGTAATAAAATGAATAAAACATTGGTTGTTTCTATTACTAAAATTGTAAAGCATAATATTTATAAAAAATATTTAAAAAAAAATATTAAGATGTATGTTCATGATGAAAAAAATATTTGTAAAATTGGTGATTATATTGAAATAAAAGAGTGTAGACCTTTATCTAAAAAAAAAACTTGAATTTTTAGTAAAATAATTAATAGTTATAACAAAAGGTAAATATGATACAAGAAAGATCTTTATTATATGTAGCAGATAATTCTGGAGCTAAAATTGTAATGTGTATTAGAGTTTTAGGAGGTACTAAACGTAGATATGCTAATATAGGTGATATTATAAAAGTTGTTGTAAAAGAAGTTATATCTAAAAGTAAAGTACCAAAAGGTGAGGTATTAAAAGCAGTTATAATTAGAACAAAATATGGTATTTTGAGATTTGATGGGTCTTATATTAAATTTGATAGAAATTCTTGTATATTATTAAATAATTCTAATGAACAACCTATTGGAACTAGAGTTTTTGGTCCTGTTACTAGAGAATTAAAATTAGATAAATTTATTAAAATTATATCTCTTGCTCCAGAGGTTATTTAGTATAATAGGAGTTAATGTTTATGTCTTCTAAATTTCGTTTAAATGATGAAGTAATTATTATTTCTGGTAAAGATAAAGGTAAAAAAGGTATAATAAGTAAAATAATTAAAAATAAAATTATAATTAATGGGAGAAATATGTCAATTAAACATCAAAAATCTGTTCCGTCAAAAAATATTTTAGGGGGTAAAATATATAAAGAATCTTTTATAGATATTTCAAATGTTAGTCATTTTTGTAAAAATTCTAATAAAATTTCTAAAATAGGTTTTAAATTTGTTGATGGCAAAAAAGTTCGTTATTTAAAATGTAGTAAAATAATTATTTAAATTTTATATGAGTAAATTATTTAGTTTGTATAAAAATATAATTATAAAGAAATTAATGGATAAATTTCATTATAAATCTATTATGGGAGTTCCCAATTTAATTAAAATAATATTAAGTACTAGTTTAAATAGTTATAATTTAGAAAAGAAAAGATTAAATTGTGTTTTAGATAATATAAAATTAATTTCTGGACAGAAACCAATAATAACTAAATCTAAAAAATCTATTGCTAATTTTAAAATACGTAAAGGTATGCCAATAGGATGTAAGGTTACTTTAAGAAAAAAAAATATGTGAAATTTTTTAGATAAATTAATTTTTGTATCTATACCTGTAATTAGAGATTTTAGGGGTTTTTCTAAAAAATCTTTTGATAAAAATGCTAATTTAAATATAGGTATTAAAGAACAAACTATTTTCCCTGAAATTAATTATGAAAAAATTATTTATATTCATGGTTTAAATATTTCAATTATAACTAATACAAATATTTTATCACAATCATTGTTTTTATTAAAAAAACTTTATTTTCCATTTTCTAATCGTTAATTTAATTTTAAAATATATGACAAAAAAATCAATTATAGAGCGTGAAAAAAAAAGATCTTATTTAATAAAAAAATTTTATTTTAAAAGAATGAAATTAAAAAAAATTATTTCTAATAATAAGACTTCTAATAAAAATAGATGAAAAGCTATTGTTAAATTACAATCTTTTCCTAGAAATTCTAGTGTTGTGCGTCATCGTAATAGATGTAAATTAACAGGTAGACCTCATGCTTATTTACGTAAATTTGGTTTAAGTAGAATTAAATTTCGTGAATTTGCGGTAAAAGGTTATATTCCTGGTTTAAGAAAATCTAGTTGGTAATTTAAATTTAAGGTATTTATTTATGAGTATTCAAGATCCTGTAGGTAATATGTTAACTTGTATAAGGAATTCTCAGTTAGCTAAAAAAAAAGATATTCTGATTTATTATTCTAAATTTAAAGAATCTATTTTAAAAGTATTTTTAAAAGAAGGTTTTATAAGAAATTATTTGGTAATTAATAATAAATTAAAAAAAAAAATTTTAATAAAATTAAAATATTTTTCTAATTTTCCTGTAATATCTAAATTAAAAAGAATAAGTCGTCCAGGATTAAGAGTTTATTTATCTTTTGACAAATTACCTATTATAAAATCTGGTTTAGGAATTTTAGTAATTTCTACTTCTAAAGGTGTTTTATCAGATAGAGAAGCTCGTTTATTTAAAATTGGTGGAGAAATAATTTGTTATATTTTTTAAATTAAAAGGTCAAATATGTCTCGTATTGCTAGAAAACCGGTTTTAATTCCTAAAAGTATTTCAATAAAAATTAAAGGTGAAAAAATATTTTTTAAAAAAGATAATTTAAATATTTGTAGATTAATTCATAGTTCTGTTTTAATTATTTTAAAAAACAAAAAAAAACTTTTATTTAAATCTAAGGATAATTTGTCTAAAAATAGAATGTATGTTGGAACTACAAGATCGATAGTATTTAATATTATATATGGAATGATTCACGGTTATACTAAAATTTTATTAATTGTAGGAATTGGTTATAAAGCTTTTGTGGAAGGTAATATTTTATTTTTAAATTTAGGTTTTTCACATATTATAAATTATAATATTCCTTTAGGTATTAATATTACATGTTCTACTTCTAATGAAATTATTGTTAATGGTTGAGATAAAGAATTAGTAGGATGTGTTTCTGCAAAAATACGTTCTTTTCGTTTACCTGAACGTTATAAAAAAGGTAAAGGTATACGTTATTTAAATGAAAAAGTTCGTATTAAAGAGCATAAAAAAAAATTAACTAAATAATTATTATTATATGAATAAAAAAAAAAATCGTTTACGTAGATGTAGGAAAATACGTTTTTATTTTAAAAAAAATAACAAGTTACGTTTAGTTATATATAAAACTTCTTTGCATATATATGCTCAAATTATATTACAAGATATTTATAGTTCTAGAGTTTTAGTTTCTACTTCTACTTTAGATAAAAATAATAATATAAATTATGGTGGAAATAAAGTTGCTGCAAAAAAAATTGGTAAAATAATTGCTCTTAAGGCTCTTAAGAGAGGTATTAAAAATGTTGTTTATGATTGTTCTGGTTTTAAATATCATGGTCGTGTTAAGATTTTAGCTGATAATGCAAGAAAATATGGTTTATTATTTTAAATTTGGATTATTATATTATGATTAAATCTAATAGTAATGATTTTTATGAAAAATTAATATCTGTAAATAGAGTTTCAAAAACAGTTAAAGGAGGAAGAATTTTTTCTTTTACTGCTTTAACAGTAGTAGGAGATAAAAATGGAAAAGTTGGTTATGGTTATGGTAAAGCACGTGAAGTTCCGTTAGCTATACAAAAAGCAATTGATAAATCTCGTAAAAATATGGTTTTTATTTCATTAAATAAATGAAAAACTATAAGATATGAACTAAAAGGTAAATATATTAGTACTAAAGTTTTTATTAAGCCATCCAAAGGTACGGGTATAATAGCAGGTAAATCTATGAGAGCTATTTTTGAGGCTATAGGTATTAAAAATATTTTAGCTAAATTATATGGATCTAGTAATCCTTTAAATGTTATTAAAGCTACTATAAATGCTTTATTAAGTATAAAATCACCTCTTTTTATAGCTAATAAAAGAGGTAAATTTTTAAGAGAAATATTTGTATATTAATTTAATAATTAAATTTTAATTTTATTTTTGGTTAAATAAATGATTCTTGGTTTAAATAATTTATATAGTAATATAAAAAGAAAAAAACATAAAAGGTTAGGAAGAGGTATAGGATCTGGTTGAGGTAAAACCTGTGGTAAGGGACATAAAGGTCAAAAATCTAGATCAGGAGGAAAAATAAGAAGATGTTATGAAGGTGGACAAACTCCATTTTATAGAAGAATACCTAAATTTGGTTTTAAAAATTTTAATTCTAACAAAATTATTGAATTATGTTTATATAATTTAAATATATTTAAAAATAATAGTGTTATAAATTTAAATAAATTAAAATCTAAAGGATTAATTTCTAAAAAAGTTAAGTTAGTAAAAATTATATTAAAAGGTAAATTAAAAAAAAAAAATATTAAATTTAATGATAAAAATATAAGATTTTCTTTAAGTGTAAGTAAAATTATTAAAAATAAATAGTTTTATAAAAATATGAATATTAGAAATTTTATTTTTAAAAGTATGTTTGATAATTTACAAAATTTAAAAAATAGATTATTATTTCTTTTTTTTTCTATAATTGTATTACGTACAGGTGTTTTTATTCCTATACCAGGTATAAATTTATATTTATTAAATGATTTACTTAAAAATGCTAATAATAATTTTATAGATATATTTAATATATTTTCTGGTGGTTCTTTGATTCATGCGTCTATTTTTGCTTTAGGTATTATGCCTTATATTTCTTCTTCAATTATTATACAGTTATTTACTTTTATTTTTCCTTATTTTATGGAATTTAAAGATGAAGGTAGTAATGGTAGGTATAAAATTAATCAATATACTCGTTATTTAACTTTTATTATATCTATAGTTCAGGCTTTAGCTTTATCAACTACTATTACTCATTTACCTATTATAAGTAATATTGTATTTAACAAAGGTTTAGAGTTTTATTTTATTTCTGTTATAACATTGGTTACTGGTACTATGTTTTTGATGTGATTAGGTGAACAAATAACTGAAAGAGGTATAGGCAATGGAGTTTCTGTAATAATTTTTACAGGTATTATATCTAGTTTGCCTAAATCATTATTGTATTTATTTAATCAAATTAGATATCATAATATTTCTTATTACAAAATTTTTTTAATTTTATTTTTGGTTTTTTTTACTATATATTTTATAATTTTTATAGAAATTTCTCAAAGAAAAATATTAATACAATATGCTTCTAGAAGATATCAGATTAATAGGTATTTTCCATCTGATACTTATTTGCCTTTAAAATTAAATATGTCTGGTGTTATGCCAGCTATTTTTTCTTCTAGTATAATGATGTTTCCTTATATTATATTGTTTTGATTAAAAAATACTGTTTATTTAAGTTGATTTTTTAATTTTTTTAAATTTATTTATCCAAAAAGTTTTTTTTATTTAATAATTTATTTATTTTTAATAATATTTTTTTCTTTTTTTTATACATTATTAATGTATAATTCAAATGATATTTCTAATAATTTAAAGAAATCTGGTGCTTATATTACAGGTATACGTCCTGGAAAAAGTACATCTTATTATATAAATGGTATAATTTTAAGATTAACTTTATTAGGTTCTTTGTATATATCTATAGTATGTTTAATACCTGATTTTATGTATGATATTATAGGTGTTTCTTTTTATTTTGGTGGAACATCTTTATTAATTGTTATAGTTGTTATAATAGAATTTATGACACAAATTCAAACATTGATGATGTCTAATAAATATTTATCTATGTTAAAAAAATTTAATTTTTAAATATATGAAAGTAAGAGCATCAATTAAAAAGTTTTGTAATTTTTGCAAAATTGTTAAACGTAAAGGTATATTACGTGTTATATGTAAGGTTAATCCTAAACATAAGCAACGTCAAGGATAGTAAAATATGAGGTATATTAATTTATGGTTAGAATATCTGGAGTTAATATTTTAGATAATAAAAATATTTTGTATGCTTTAATGTCTATTTATGGTATAGGTAAATCTAGAGCTAAATATATTTGTAATATTGTTAATGTTGATTATAATAGTAAAATAATTAATTTAAATTCTGATAAAATAAAATTAATTAGAAAGGAAGTATCTAATTTTTTAATTGAAGGTGATTTACGTAGAGAAGTAATATTAAATATTAAAAGGTTGATAGATTTAAATTGTTATAGAGGTTTACGTCATAAAAAACATTTACCAGTAAGAGGACAAAGAACAAGAACTAATGCTAAAACTTGTAGAAAATTACGTTTTTTAAATAAAAGGTAAAATTAAATAATATGTCTAAATTTTTAAAAAAAAATCGTAAAAAAATTAAAAGGCAAATTTTAAATGCTATTGCATATATACATTCTTCTTTTAATAATACTATAATTAGTGTGACGGATAGTAATGGTAATGTTTTAGGTTGATCTACTTCTGGTAGTTCTGGTTTTAAGGGATCTAGGAAATCTACTCCTTTCGCTGCTCAATTAGCTACCGAAAAATGTATTGAGATAATTAAAATTTATGGTATTAAAAATTTAGAAATTTTAGTTAGTGGTCCTGGACCAGGTCGTGAATCTAGTATTAGAGCTTTTAATGCTGCTGGATATAATATAGTTAGTATTAATGATATTACTCCTATACCACATAATGGTTGTCGTCCTCCTAAAAGAAGACGTGTATAATTTTTTATTATAATTTAAATTTTTAAGTTTATATGGCTAAATATTTAGGTGCAAAATTAAAATTAAGTCGTAGAGAAGGTAGTGATTTGTTTTTAAAATCTGGTATACGTGATGTTGGTACTAAATGTAATTTAGATAAATTACCTGGTCAACATGGATATAAAAGATCTAGATTATCTGATTATGGTTTACAATTACGTGCTAAACAAAAAATTCGTCGTATTTATGGAATATTAGAAAATCAATTTTTTAATTATTATAAAAGATCAATACGTATTAAAGGTGATACATCTAGTATATTATTAGAATTATTAGAAAGAAGGTTAGATAATGTTGTTTATAGAATGGGTTTTGGAGTTACTAGAAGTGAGTCACGTCAATTAGTTAGTCATAAATCTATTATGGTTAATGATAAAATTATTAATATTGCTTCATTTGAAGTTTCTCCTGGAGATATTATTAAAGTATCTCCTAAATCTTGTAATCAAGATCGTATAAAATATTCCTTGGAAATATCTCAGCAACGTGAATTATCTTCATGATTAGAAGTTGATATAAAGAAAATGGAAGGAGTATTTAAAGATGTTCCTAAACGTTCTTTAATTTCTGCAGATATACAAGAATATCTTGTATTAGAGTTTTATTCTAAATAAAATATTTATATTTTAAAAAAAAATGAGGTATGTTTTTTATGTTTTCTACATTAAATTTTTTAAAGCCAAAATTAGTTAATATAGAAAATATATCTAAAACATGTTCTAGATTAGTATTAGAACCTTTAGAAAAAGGATTTGGTTATACTTTAGGTAATGCTCTAAGACGTGTTTTGTTATCTTCTATATCTGGTTATGCAGTAACAGAAGTTGAAATTGATGGTATATTACATGAGTATAGTGTTAAAGATGGTTTATTAGAAGATATAATAGAAGTTTTATTAAATTTAAAAAGATTATCTATAAAATTTAATGATAATAGAGAAGAAGGTGTACTTTATTTAAATAAAAGTGGTATAGGTCCTGTTTTAGCATCTGATATAACATGTAATCATGATTTTTATTTAGTTAATCCTAATCATGTTATATGTAATTTAACTAATGATAATGTTTCTATTAATATGCGTATATATGTTACTTTAGGAGTTGGTTATGTTTCTTCTATATCTAGAATTAAGAGTTTTAAAGAATTAAATAATATAAAAGTAGGTAAGTTATTTTTAGATACTTTATATTCACCTATAGAACGTATTTCTTATAGAGTAGAATCTACTCGTGTAAAACAACGTATAGATTTAGATAAATTAATTATAGATGTTTATACTAATGGTACTATAAAACCTGAATTTGCTATACGTAAGGCAGCAAATATATTAGTTGATCAATTAAGTTCTTTTATAGATTTAGATGATAAAAATATTAAAAAAGTAAAAAAAAATAAATTACCTTTTGATCCTATTTTATTATCTTTAGTTGATGATTTAGATCTTACAGTAAGATCAGCTAATTGTTTAAAAGCAGAATCTATTCATTATATAGGTGATTTAGTTCAAAAAACTGAAATAGAATTATTAAAAACTCCTAATTTAGGTAAAAAATCTTTAACTGAAATAAAAAATATTTTACTTGGTAAAGGTTTAAGTTTAGGGATGAAAATAAAAAATTGAGATAGTAATTTATTAAAAAAAAAATAATTTTATTGGTAATATTTAGAAAAATATGCGTCATAAAAAGAGTGGTCGTAAATTAAATCGTAATAGTAGTCACAGAAAATGTATGTTTAATAATATGATTAGTTCTTTAATAACTTATGAAATTATAAAAACTACTATTTATAAGGCTAAAGAATTAAGAAGTATTTTTGAATCTATTATAACCAAAGTTATGAAGAAAAAAAAAAATTTTTTAAATTTTTTATTTTTTTATATAAAAAACAAAAATATTATTTACAAATTGGTTAATGATCTTATTCCAAGATTTATAAATTTTTCTAAAGGTGGTTATATTAAAATATTAAAATGCGGTTTTAGAAATGGAGATAAAGCTCCTATGGCTTATATTAAAATTTTGAAAAAAAAATAAATTTATTTAAAATATTTGTAAGATTATGGTAAGATCTGTATTTAGTATATTAAATATTAATAATTTAAAAAATAATTTTTTTCTTATACGTAAATTATCTAATAATAGAAATATTTGAATAGTAATTAAAGGTGATGCTTATGGTCATGGAATTAAAAATATATGTGATATATTATTTAATTATGTAGATGGTTTTGCTGTTTTAAATATTCAAGAAGCTATATATTTACGTAATATTGGTTGGTTGAAACCTATTTTATTATTAGAAGGTTTTTTTGATTTTGATGAAATAAAATTGTGTTTTAAATATAATGTTGATATTGTTATTTATAGTGAATGGCAAGTTAATTTATTTAAAAAATTTTTTATTTTAAATAAAAAAATTAATATTTATTTAAAATTAAACAGTAATTTAAATAGATTAGGTTTTAATACTTCTGAATTTAGAAAAAATTATTTTATTTTAAAGTCTAATAATTTAGTTAGATATATATCTTTAATATTTCATTTTACACTATCTACTAAATATAGTAGTACATTATTTTTAACTAAAGAAATAAATAAAATTTTAGATTTAAAATTTAAAGATATATCTATTTTAAGTTCTTTGGGTTTAATTTGAAATACTATTGATATTTATAGTTCTTGGTTAAGAATAGGTATATTGTTATATGGATTATCTCCTACCGGAAATATAGATGATATATTAAAATATGGTTTTAAGCCTGTTATGAGTTTAGTAAGTAAAATAATAAGTATAAAGAAAATTAAAGGAAAACAATATATAGGTTATAGTAATAGTTTTTATTCTAATAGAGAAAGATTTATTGGAGTTATATCTTGTGGTTACGCTGATGGTTATCCTAGACAATTATCTAATAAATGTTATGTTTTAGTAAAAAATAGTTTTAAAGCTAGGATAATAGGTTATATATCTATGGATATGATAATTATAGATTTATTAGATAATGAAAATATTAAAATTGGTGATAGTGTTGAATTATGGGGTGAAAATTTGTATTTAGATAATATTGCTAAAATTGCTAATACTATTAGTTATGATTTATTATGTGGTTTAAATAAAAGTAGAGTTTTTTATAAATTGAAATAGTTTTTATATGTTGACATTTCAGAATTTAATTTTAAAATTAAAAGAATATTGATCTAATTTAGGTAGTTGTATAATTCAACCTTTAGATTTAGAAATTGGAGCTGGTACATTTCATCCTATTACTTTTTTTAATGCTTTAAAAAATGATCATGTTTTTTTTTCTTATGTTCAATTATGTAGAAGACCATTAGATGGAAGATATTTGAATAGTTTATATAGATTACAACAATATTATCAATTTCAGGTAATAATAAAACCAACTTTATCTAATATGCAGAATTTATATTTGGATTCATTGAAATATATAGGTATTGATTTATTAAAATGTGATTTACGTTTTATGGAAGATAATTGAGAAAACCCTACATTAGGAGTGTATGGTGTTGGTTGAGAGGTATGATTAAATGGTGTAGAAATAACTCAGTTTACTTATTTTCAAAATATTTCTGGTTTTGATTGTGATCCTGTTTTAGTTGAAATTACATATGGTTTAGAAAGGTTATCTTTATATTTACAAAATATTACAAATATATATGATTTAGTATGACAAAAAGGATTTTATGGTGATATTAAATATAGAGATATTTTTTTTAATAGTGAAAAAGAAAAATCTTTATATAATTTTAGTAAGTCTAATACCAGTTTTTTGTTAAATTGTTTTGTTAATTATGAGTGTGAAGCTTTAAGATTAATTTCTTTTAAAAAACCTTTAATTTTATCTTCTTATGAATTTGTTATTAAAATGGTACATTTTTTTAATTTATTAGATGCAAAAAATTATTTTTCTAATATTGAAAGACAAAATTTTATTTTACGTATAAGAAATTTATTTAATAAAATAGCGAAAATTTATGTTTATTCATAAAATGGTTAATATAGATGTATAAATATGGTGTTCTTTTAATAGAAATAAGTACTGAGGAACTTCCTATAGATAATTTTAGAAAATTAGGAGAAGATTTTTCTAATTATTTTTTATATGAATTTAAGAAAAATTTATTTTTTTGTTCTGATTATAGTTATTATGTAACTTTAAGAAAAATATCTTGTGTATTTAGAAATTTTAATTTTTATCAAAATATAAATGATAAAAATAAAATTTTTTACGGTCCTGAAATAAATATAAATGAAGAAATAAATTTTTTTAAAAATCCTTTATTAGGATGAATTAAAAAATTTAATTTTGATTATAAAAAAGTAAAATATTTTATAATTAATAAAAAAAGAAAATTTTTTATAAATAGAAAAAATAATAAAAAAGATATTATTTTTTTTATTAAAAATATTTTTAGTAATGTTTTATTTAAATTAATTAAAAATCGTAAAGTTATGAGGTGGGGGATAAAAAATTTTGTTTTTATTAGACCAGTTACTAATATAGTAGTGATGTTTAATAAGAAAATTTTAGATGTAAATTTTTTTGATATTAAATCTAATAATGTAATTTTGGGACATAGATTTTTAAAAAAAAAAAGAATTGTTTTGGATCATGCTAAAAATTATGAGTATTTTTTATTTAAATATGGAAAAGTAATTGTTGATTTTGATAAGCGTAAACAAAGAATAATAAATTTATTAAATAATATTTCTTTTAAAAATAATTTTTCTTTTAATTATAATAATAATTATTTAAATAAAATTACATATATGGTAGATTGACCTAATGTATTGATATGTAAATTTAAAAAAAAATTTTTATTTTTACCAAAAGAATTATTAATTTTTATAATTGAAAGTTATTATGGTTTTGTTGTTTTTAATATTAATAATAATTTATTAAATTATTTTATTATAATTTCTAATTTAAAGTTTGATTTATTAAATTTTAATATAGTTAAAAAAAACTATGAATTAGTAATAGAATCAAAATTATCTGATGCATTTTTTTTATTTAAAAAAGATAGAAAATACTCTTTAATAAGTTATTTACCTAAATTAAAAAATATTGTTTTTTATAATAAATTAGGTAATTTATTTGATAAAATTAGAAGAATTTTATATTTATCTAACAAAATTTCTAATTATTTATTTATAAAAATTAATCGTTATTTATTAAATATTTCTATTTTATTAATAAAATGTGATTTATCTACTTCTTTGTATAAAGAATATACAAATTTAAAAGGTATTATAGGAATGTTTTATGCTTTGATTGATTATAAATTTTCACGTTTGTCTTTAATAATTAAAGAACATTATTATCCTAGATATTCTGGAGATTATATTCCTACTAATAAATATAGTTCAATAATTTCATTATCTGATAAAATAGATAATTTAACTGGAATTTTAATATTAAATAATTTTAGTTGTTTAAAAAGTAGCAATGATCCTTATGGATTAAGGAAAATATCTTTATTAATATTAAATATAATATTAGTTAATAATTATTATATTGATTTATATAATTTATTGAAATTTAATATTAATTTATTTAAAAAAAAAATATCTGAAAAAAATATAATTTTAATTTTAAAATTTATTTTTAAAAGATCTACAAAAATTTTTTTAAATTTAGGATATAATAAAAAATTTATTAATTCTGTTATTTGTTTAAATATATTTAATTTATTAGATATAAAATTAAGATTAGAAGTAGTATGAAAAATTAGATATTCTAAAAATTTTTTATGTTTAGTGAATTTATGTAAAAGAATAAAAAATATTTTATTAAAAAATAAATATTTTAAATTTGATATAATTATAAAAAAAGAATTTTTTTTTTTAAAAGAAGAAATAAATTTATATAAATATATTCTTTTTTTAGAAAAAAAAAATATTTCTTGTTTTTTAAAACATAAATATATTAATTTAATTAATTATTTTTTTATGTCTATTGAAAAAGTAGAAAAATTTTTTTTAAATGTTAGATTAGATATTAAAGATATTAATGTAAAAAATAATAGATTAAATTTATTAAATAGATTAAATTTAATTTTTTTAAAGTTTATTGATTTTAATAAATTAATTTAATATATATTTTTATTTATTATTCCTCCACCAAGACATATATTTTTTTTATAAAAAACAGCTGATTGTCCTGGAGTAATAGCAAATATATTGTATTTGAATATTATTTTAATATTTTTGTTAAATATTATTTTACATGGAATTTCTTTTTGTTGATATCTAGTTTTAACATTACAAAATATAATTTTGTATTTTTTAATTAAATGAATAAAGTGTATTTTTTTTATATATATGCCTTTTGAATATAAAAATTTGTTTTTTATTCCTTGTGCTACTATTAAATTATTACTATTTTTTTTTTTTTTAATTACATAATACGGTTTATTACTTTTAATATATAAATTTTTTCTTTGTCCTATAGTATAATAAAATAAACCTTTATGGTATCCTAATATTTTTTTATTTTTTATATCTATAATTTTTCCTGGTTTATTTTTTATAAATTTTTTTATAAAATATTTATATTTTCTTTTACCTATAAAACATATTCCTGTAGAACTTTTTTTTTTTGCATTTTTAAATTTTAAATTTAAAGCTATTTTTCTTATATCTTTTTTATAATAATTTCCTAAAGGAAATATAAATTTTTTTATTTGTTTTTGATTAATTAAGTATAAAAAATAACTTTGATCTTTTTTTTTATCTATTCCTTTTAATAAAAGGAAAATATTTTTTTTTCTTATTTTTTTAACATAATGACCTGTAGATACAAAATTAGCTTTTAAATTTTTTATAGAAAATTTTAAAAAATAATTAAATTTTATTTCTTTATTACATAAAATATCTGGATTAGGGGTTTTAGATTTTTTTTGTTCTTTAATAAATATTTTAAAAACATTATTTCAATATTCGTAAGAAAAATTTATTTTATGTAGTTTTGTTTTTAGTTTTTTACATATATTTAAAGCATCTAAATAATCTTTTTTAAAGTTACAAAATTTTAAATTATCTTCTTCTCAACATTTTATAAACAAACATTCTACATTAAAACCTAATTGTTTAAGTATTCATATTGTAACAGAAGAGTCTACTCCACCAGATAATGCTACTATTACTTTATAAGATTTTATTATTTTAAATTTCATTTTTATAAATATAATATTTTATAAAAAATTTTTTTTATTATTAAAATAGAATAATCTATTAAATATTTTAATAAATTATTACATTTATTTTCATTTAAAGAAATTAAAAAAAAATTTTTTTTTTTAGAGTTTATTATTATTTTACCTAAAATTTGTTTTGTTTTTGTTGGTGATTCAATGATTTTAAATATTTTGAAAATAATTTTTTTTTTAAAAATATTGTTTTTTTTATATAATATATATATATTTTTATTACTTCCTAAATTAATGTATTTTTTTTTACCTAATCATGTTTTTTGTCTTTTTATTTTTTTATAATGTTTAAATATTTTTTTAATTTTAAAATTATTAAAACCTCATCTAATTATTTTTTTAGTATCATTATTTCTATCTTTGATGGATTTTGATCCTAATATTACACATATTAATCTTAAATTATTTTTTTTTGCTGATGTTATTAAATTATAACCAGCTTTATCAGTATGTCCTGTTTTTACACCATCTACATTTAAATTTTTATCTCAAAGTAGAGAATTTCTATTTTTTTGTTTTATTTTGTTAAAAATAAAAAATTTTTCACTATATATTTTATATTCTTCAGGAAAATTTTTAATTAATAAAATACTTAATTTAGCCATATCTTTTGAAGTTGTATATTGATTAATTTTATCTAATCCATGTACTGTATTAAATTTAGTATTATTTAATTTCATATTTTTAGCATAATTATTCATTAATTTTATAAAATTTTTTTCATTTCCTGCAATATATTCAGATATAGCTACACTAGCATCATTACCTGATTGTATTATCATTCCTTTATTAAGATTTTTTAAAGTAACTTTATCTCCTTTTTTTAGAAACATTAATGAAGAATTTTTGAATATAGGATTTTTTGATGATGAATTATTATTTATTATTATTAATTTTTGCCATGGTATTTTTTTATATTTTAATTTATCTAATAAAACATAGTTTGTCATAATTTTTGTTAAACTAGCTGGTGCTAATTTTAAATTAATATTTTTTTTAGCTAGTATTTTTTGAGAATTATATTCTACTAAAATAAATGATTTAGATTTAATATTATTTAATATATTATTTGCAAATGAATTAGTAAAAATTATTACTAATAATATTAATGTAATTTTATTCATATTTTATTTTTTTTTAACAGACATAATTATTCCAAACATAAGCATATTTGTAATTAATGAAGATCCTCCATAACTTATAAAAGGTAGAGGTATTCCTACTATAGGCAGTATACCATTAACCATACTTATATTAATTAATGTATTAATAAAAAAAATTATTATAAAACTAGTAGAAATTAATTTATCAAAAAAAGTATAGCTATTTATAGCTATATTAAAACTTCTTATTATTAATGAACTATATAAAATTAATAATAATAATACACCTATAAATCCATTTTCTTCAGCTATAATAGTAAATATAAAATCAGTTTTTTTTTCTGGAATAAAATTAAATTTAGATTGTGTTCCATAAAAAATTCCTTTACCGTATTTACCTCCTGAACCTATAGATATTTTAGATTGATTTATTTGATATCCATTTTTTAATGATTTATTATTAGTTAATAATGTTATTATTCTTTCTTTTTGGTATTTATGTAAAAAAAATTTTCATATTATTGGTATTAATAAAATATTTAATATTGTAAATATTAAAATAATTTTTTTATTAATACCTCCTAAATACAATGTAATTAATCCAGATATATATATTAATATTGAAGTTCCTAAATCTGGTTGTAAATAAACTAGTAAAGCGGGTATTAATATTAATATATTAGTATTTAATAAATCTTTAATATTAAGAGGATAATAATCATTTATATATTTTGATATTATTATAGGTATAATTATTTTTACTAATTCAGATGGTTGAAATTGTAATATTCCTATATTTATTCATCTTTGAGCTCCTTTTATAATATGTCCTTTAATATAAACTACAAATAAAAGTATATTACATATTATATATAATATATATGCGTTATTTTTATAAAATAAACTCTTTATATTAGTTGAATAAATCATTATAATAAAACTTATAAGTAAATGTATTATTCTTTTGAATATTATATATATATTTTTATTACTTGCACTATATATAATTATTATACTATATATAGATAATAGTGTTATACATAAAATTATTGTTGTATCTAAATTATTATAAAGTTTTTTAATTTTTTTTATCATATAAATTTTATTTAGAAAATTATTTTTTATATAAATAGTCTGTAATTTTTCTCATAATATATCCTATTCTTGGACCATTACCTCCATGATCTAAAACTATTGATATAGCAAAATTAGGTTTTTTAAATGGTATGAATGCATTCATTAATGTATGATCTTGTAACATAGGATTTTTATTTTTTAAAAAATAATTTTTTTGCAAAGAGATAATTTGAGCTGTACCTGATTTTATTGCTATTTTATATTTAGTATTTATAAAATTTTTGTATGCTGTTCCATTTTTTTTACATGCTACTCCATACATACTTTTTTTAATTATTTTTCAATATTTTTTTTTAATATTTTTAATATTATTTGTTTTTAAAAATATATTTTTTTCTTTTTCTATATTTTTTAATATATGTGGAGTTATTATTAATCCATTATTTATTAAAATAGTTAAAGCTTTATTCATTTGTATAGGAGTTATTGCTAAATAACCTTGTCCTATACCTATTAAAATTGTTTTTCCTATATATCAATTATTTTTTTTTATAATATTTTGATTAGGTAAAAAACCGGTATTTTCATTGGGTAAATCTATTCCAGTTTTTTCTCCATAACCAAATTTTTTAATTCATTTAATTAATTTTTTTATACCCATATTGTATGCTATATGATAATAAAATGTATCTGATGATTCTTCAATAGATTTTTTTATATTAATTAAACCATGTCCTAAAGTTTTCCAATCATAGAATATTTTTTTAAATTTAGGTAATTTTCATCATCCTGGATCAAACATTATATGTTTAATATTTATAATTTTATCTTTTAATGCTGCTATACAAATATAAGGTTTTATTGTTGAAGCAGGAGGATATATTCCTTGTATAGCTTTATTTGTTAATGGACTATAAGGATTATTAATAATTTCTTTATATTTTTTTTTAGATATATTTTTATTAAATATGTTAGGATTATATCCAGGTGTAGATATTAAAGATAATATTTCTCCATTATTAGGATTAGATATAATTATTGAAGATTGATTGTTTTTAACTAATTTATATATAAATTTTTGAATATTCATATCTATTGTCAAATATATATTTTTACCAATATGTGGTTTTTTAATATTTGTAATATTTATTATTTTACCTTTATAGTTTAAAATAATTTTTTTTATTCCATATTTACCTTTTAATATATTTTCATAATATTTTTCTATTCCATTTTTACCAATATAAATTTTATTATTTTTATTTTTAGATGTATATCCTGTTATGTGTGATACAATTTCTTTGTATGGGTAGTATCTATATGTGTTTTTTCTTATATATATATTTTGTAATAATAATTTGTTTCTATAATATTTTATTAAATCTTTTGAATTAAGATATTTTTTTATAATAATATTTTTGTTTATATTTTTTTTATATATTTTAATTAGTTTATCAATTTTTTTTTTTTTTATAAAAAAAAAATTTATTAATTTATTTTTTATTTTTTTAATTTGATCAATATTGTATATTTTAATAATTAAATAATAATAATTTTTGTTTAAAACTATAGGTATTTTATTTCTATCGTATATAATACCTCTGTATGGTATAATAGATACTATCTTGGTGTAGTTGTTTTTAGCCAAACTAGAATAATATTTAAAATTTATTATTTGTAATTTGTATATATTTAATAAATTAATTATTAATATTAAAAAAAG
This sequence comes from Candidatus Stammera capleta, assembly GCA_036689365.1. Taxonomy (GTDB): domain Bacteria; phylum Pseudomonadota; class Gammaproteobacteria; order Enterobacterales; family Enterobacteriaceae; genus Stammera; species Stammera capleta_AO. The sequence goes on from CP144805.1 coordinate 68,874, forward strand.
AATAATAATTATTTGTTTTGATCTTTTAATTAGAATATTATTTTTTATAATATTATTATAATAAAAATAATTTTTGTATTTTAAATTCATAATATTGTAGTTTTAAAAACTTAATAATATTAAATTATAATATATAAATAAATAGTTTTTATAATAATATTATAAATTGTATGTATATTAAATTTATTAATTTAATAATTTTAGAAATTTATATGTTTAAAAATCCTATAAAAACGAAAAGTTGAAATAAATTGTATCATCATTTTATTTCTATTAAAAAAAAAAAAATTATTGATTTATTTAAAGAAGATATTGATAGATTTAATAATTTTTCTATTAATTTTAATAATGAAATTTTAGTAGATTTTTCTAAAAATAATATCATTAAAAGTACTTTAAATTTATTTGTAAATTTATTAAATGAAATTGGTTTTAATGATTATATTTCTTCCATGTTATATGGTAGAAAAATAAATTTTACAGAAAATAAACCTGTTTTACATTTTTTATTAAGAGATGTAAAAAATGTTTTTTTAAAATATAATTCTGATTATATAGATATTAAAAAGGATATAGATACAAATTTAAATAAAATAAAAATTTTTACAGAAAAAATATTAAATGGAGAATGGTTAGGTTTTACAGGAAAAAAAATTATTAACATTGTAAATGTTGGTATAGGTGGTTCAGATTTAGGTCCACGTATGATTATTAATGCTTTATCATTATACAAACATAGTAATATAAACATATATTTTGTATCTAATGTAGATTCAAATGATGTTATTAAAATTTTAAATAAATTAACTCCTGAAAACACACTTTTTATAATATGTTCTAAAACGTTTACTACTTTAGAAACTTTAAATAATGCTAATATTTTACGTGATTGAGTGTTAAATTATTATAATAATAAAATAAAATCTTTGAATAATCATTTTATATTAGTATCTAGTAATTTTTCTGAATCAATAAAATTTGGTGTAAATTTTAATAATATTTTTATAGTTCATGATTGAGTAGGTGGAAGATATTCTTACTGTTCAGCTTTTGGTATATCTATTTCTTTGTCTATAGGTTTTGATAATTTTATGAAATTATTAAAAGGAGCTCATGATATGGATATACATTTTTTTAATTCTAGATATTTAAATAATATACCAATAATATTAGCAATGATAAGTATTTGGTATAATAATTTTTTTAAATTTAATAATGAAGCTATATTAGTATATAATGAAAATTTATTTTATTTTCCTATGTATTTACAACAACTTATAATGGAATCTAATGGTAAATATATAGATAATAACGGTTTATTTATAAATAAATATAATACTTCTTCTGTTATATGAGGTGGAGTAGGAACTACATCTCAACATTCTTTTTTTCAGTTATTACATCAAGGAACATGTATTGTTCCTTGTGATTTTATTGGAGAAATTATTAATATTAATAGTATTAATAATTCTCATTTTAAATTAATGTCTAATTTTTTTTCTCAAACTGAATCATTAGCTTTTGGAGAAAAAATATTTAAAGTTAATAATTTGAATAAATTTTCTAAATTTAAAGGTAATAGACCTACTAATACTATTTTAGTTAGAAAATTTAATCCTTATAATTTAGGATTACTTATTTCTTTATATGAACATAAAACATTTACACAAGGTATAATTTTAAATATATGTAGTTTTGATCAATGAGGTGTAGAATTAGGTAAAAAATTATCTAATTTATTATTACCTTATTTAGGTAAAAAAAAAAAAATAAAACAAAGTGATTTTAAAAATAATATTAATTTAAATTATTCAACTTTAAATTTAATAAATTTTTTTAATAAATATAATAAAAAAAAATAATTTTAGTTTTTATAAAAATATGGCAAATACTAAGTCAGCAAAAAAAAGAATTTTAATAAATAAGTTAAGAAATAAAAATAATATAAGTAATAAATCTATGTTAAAAACTTATATTAAAAAATTTAAATTATATATAAAAAATAAAAATAAAAATATTGCTTTTAAGTATTATATTATTATCCAATCTTTATTGGATAAATTTGTTTTTAAAAGAATTATACATTTAAATAAGTCTTCTAGATATAAATCAAATTTATCTAAACTAATTAATATTTTATTAAAAAATTAATTTTTAAAACAAAATAATAAATTTATTTGTATTTAGTATATATATTTGATATTTTACAAAAATTTTTTATTGATAATTTATTAGGTCTTTTATTTAAAAATATATTAATTTTTTTTTTAATTTTTTTATTTAAAATATTTTTTATATTGTTTATTAATTTTTTGTTTTTTCTTTTAAAAGCATTATTAAGTATATGTCTAAAATGATTAAAATTAAGTAGTTTATACTTTTTTTTTTTTGGTTTTAATTTTAAAAAAACAGAATTTATTTTAGGTTTGGGTTTAAAATTTTTATTTTTTACTTTCATAAGTATTTTAATTTTATACATATATTTTATTAAAATACTTAATTTATTATATTTTTTGTCTCCTTTATTTGATATTAATGAATCAGAAAATTCTTTTTGAATCATAATATATATATTTTTTATTATTTGAAAATTTTTAATAAATATTTGAAATATTTTATTTGATATATAATAAGGTATATTACCAAATATTCTAATTTTTTTATTTTTTTTTTTAAAAAAATTTAATAAATTAAATTTTAATACATCAATATTAATAATATTTATTTTATTGTTTTTTTTTTTATTTTTTTTTATTAAATATTTATCTATTTCTAATGAAGTTAAATTTTTATTAAATTTGATTATTTTTTTTGATAACTCTCCATTTCCATAACCTATCTCTAGTAAGACATCTTTTTTTTTAGGTTTTATAAAATTAATTATTTTTTTTATTTTTTTTTTATTTTTTAAAAAATTTTGTCCTAAATTATTTTTAATTTTAAACATAAAATATAATTTATTTTATTAAATAAATATGTTAAAATAATATTTTAATACTGATATATTATATAATATTTTGAAAAATTATTTTGTTTATTCATATGAAATTATATTTTAATTATTTAATTGTTAAACATATATATATAGCCTATTTTTCTATTTTTTTTATTTCTTTTTTAGAGTCTTTGGCTTTTTTAGGTTTTTTTGTACCTAGTAGTATGATGATGTTTATGATAGGTTTTTTTATAGGAAAAGGTAATATTAATTTTTATTATTCTTATATATTAGTTATTTTGGGTTGTACTTTAGGAGACATAATTTCTTATTATGTAGGTAACTATTTTAGAGATTATTTATTTTTTTTTCGTAGAGAAATATCTAAATATGTTAATATATTTGAATATATGTTTAAATATTTTAAAAAAAATTCTTCTTTTTTAATTATATCTGGAAAGTTTACTGGTCCTATAAAATCATTTTTTTTTTTCGTTTCTGGTATGTTAAATATATCTATAAAAAAAATAATTTTACCTAATTTTTTTAGTACTTTGTTATGATCTATTTCTTTTTTTATTCCTGGAATTTTATCAGGAGTAGCGGTTACTTTACCTAATAGTTTTTATTTTAAAACGCATTTATTTAGTTTTATATTTTTATTTATTATAAGTATATATATATTTATAAATATATTAAATAGAAATTATATTAATAAAAAATTATCTATATTATTTTTATTTTTTTTTTGTTTTTTATGTATAAAACATTTATTAATTTTGGTTAATAATAATACATTTTTTATATTTACAAAATTAATTTTAAAATTATTTTTTTAATATTTTATATAAATTTTCTTTTTTCTCCTTTACCTATTAAATTATTTAAACATCTTTTACATATATTAGGATATTTTTTATTATCAGTAAGTTTGTAAACATAATGTCAACATCTTAAACATTTTAATCCATTGTGTTTTTTACATTTTATTTTAAAAAAATTATTTTCGTTTAATTTTTTGTTTATTTTTATATTCAATTCTGATGTTATAAAAAAAAATTTTAATTCTGATTTTATTTTTTTTATTTTTTCAAAAAATTTTTTTTCTAAATGTAAACTAATTTTAGTTTCTAAAGTAGTATTAATTTTTTTAATATATTTAATTTTTTCTATTTTTTTATTTAGATAATTTTTTATTTTAATTAATTTATTTCAAATATTAATATTTATATTATTATTTTTATGTATATAAAATAATTTTTTATATCATGTTTCTGTATGTATAGGATGTTTTTTTTTAGGTATATATTGTCATATTTCTTCTGCAGTAAAAGATAATATAGGATAAATTCATTTTACTATTGTTTTTAGTAGTATTGATAATGTAGTTTGTACACTTAAATAAGGTATGGTTTCTTTTTTTATTGTATATTTTCTATCTTTAATAATATTTAAATATATTGAACTTAAATAAAAAGTACAAAAATTTAATATTTTTTTACTAACTTTATAAAATTTAAATTTTTTATATAAATGAATTATTTTTTCTTGTGTTTCTTTAGTTTTATGTATTATTCATTTATCTATTAATAACATTTTTTTTGGTGATATTAATTTTTTTTTAGAATTATAATTATCTAAATTAGAAATAATAAATTTAATTGTATTTCTTATTTTTCTATATGCTTCGCTAATTCTTAAAATTATATCATCAGATATATGTATTTCTTGGTAAAATTTTGTTGATGCTACTCATAATCTTAATATATCTGCTCCAAATTTATCTATTATTTTTTGTGGATTTATACAATTATTTTTTGATTTAGACATTTTTTTTCCATCTTTATCTACTATAAATCCATGAGATATAATTTTTTTATATGGTGAACAATTATTAATAGCAGTATTAATAATTAATGATGACATAAATCATCCTCTATACTGATCTGATCCTTCTACATATAAATCTATATGATTTTTTTTTTTAGAAAAATTTGGATTCATAATTGTAAAACATGTTGATCCAGAATCAAATCATACGTCTAATACATCTAATGTTTTAGTATATTTTTTATTGTTAACTCCTAATTCTTGTGGTTTTAGTGTTAATCAATAATTTGGACCAAATTTTTCTATTTTTGACGAAATAATATCCATTAAAAATAATGTTTCTGGATGTAAATTATTATTTTTTTTATTTATAAAAATTGTAATTGGTGTTCCTCAATAGCGTTGTCTAGATATACATCAATCAGGTCTATTAATTATCATATTTTTTATTTTTTTATATCCCCAATGTGGGTTTCATTTTACTTTTTTTATAGATTTTAAAATTTTTTTTTGAAAATTATTATTTAATTTTATAAATCATTGTAGTGTGTTTTTTATTATGATAGGTTTTTTGTGTCTTCAACAATAAGGATATTTATGTAATATTTTTTTTTTAATGATAATTTTTTTATTTTTAGTTAAATATTTTAAAATTATTTTTTCAGCTTTTTTAATACTACATCCTTCTATTTTATTTAAATATCTATATTTTATATATTTTCCATGTTTATCAATTACATTTAATCCTTTTATATTTTTTTTTTTTGATAATAAAAAATCTTCTTCACCGTGTTCAGAAGCTATATGTACTATTCCTGTTCCTGTATTAATTTTAATATTTTTATCTAATAAAATAGGTATTTTTTTTCCTGATATAGGATGTATAACAAGATTATTTATAAATTTTTTTCCTTTTATATTTTTTATTATTTTATATTTTATTTTATTTTTTAGAATTTTTTTTTGTTTTTGGGATAAAATTAAAAAGTTTTTATCACTTTCTATTATAATATATTTATATTTAGGATGAATAGATATAGCACAATTTCCTGGAATAGTTCAAGGTGTAGTAGTTCATACAATAAATTTTATTTTTTTTTTATTTATATTATCACAAATAATATTATTTTTTTTTATAAAATTTTCAGGAGAAAAAAAATTAAATGTAAAATATATAGATGTAGATTTTTTATTTTTATATTCTATTTCTGCTTCAGCTATTGATGATTTACATTTTACACATCAATTTGTAGGTTTATTTTTTCTTTTGAGTAAATTTAATTTAATTATTTTTTTAAGTGTACGAATTGTATTTGCTATATTTTTATATTCCATAGTTTTATAGCAATTTTTTCAATCTGCTATTATTCCTAATCTTATAAAATCTTTTTTTTGTTGTTTAATTTGTTTTTTTGCATATTTTTTACATTTATGTTTAAATTTTTTAATTTTATTTATTGAGTTTATATTTATTTTTTTTTTTTTTTGTACTTTTATTTCTATAGGTAAACCATGACAATCCCATCCAGGGATATATGGTGTGTCAAAATTCATAAAATTTTTATATTTTAATATTATATCTTTAAAAATTTTATTAAAAGCATGTCCTATATGTATTTTCCCATTAGCATAAGGTGGTCCATCATGGATAATAAATTTTTTTTTATTTTTTTTATTTTTTCTTATTTTTTTATATATATTTTTTTTTTCTCATATTTTTATTATTTTAGGTTCTTGAATATTTAAATTTGCTTTCATGGGGAAATTTATATGAGGTAGATTAATAGTTTTTTTGTAATTTATTTTTTTTTTCATAAATTATTGATATTTTATTGAATAAATATTTAGATTATTGTTATTATTTTAAATAATATTATTATTAGACAGTATAACTTAAAAATATTATTTTTAAAACAATGACATATAATGTTATTTAAAATAAAATTTGTATTTTATAAAATATTATAGTTGATATTTTAAAATATATACCTTATATATTTATATAACATGATTATATATTTATAAAATAAAGGTGAAATATATGGTAAAAATTATTGGTATTGATTTAGGTACTACAAATTCTTGTGTTTCTGTTATGGATGGAAATAAAGCTAAAGTAATAGAAAATTCAGAAGGTGATCGTACTACTCCGTCTATAGTTGCTTATACTAAAAATAATGAAGTATTAGTTGGTCAACCAGCTAAACGTCAAGCTATAACTAATTCTAAAAATACTTTTTTTGCTATTAAAAGATTAATGGGTCGTAAATATAAGGATATTGAAGTTCAACGTGATGTAAATATAATGCCTTATAATATAGTTCCTTCTAATAATGGTGATGCTTGAATAGAAGTTAATGGTAAAAAAGTAGCTCCTCCACAAATTTCAGCAGAGATATTAAAAAAAATGAAAAAAACTGTTGAAGATTATTTAGGTTATAGTGTATCTGAAGCTGTTATTACAGTACCAGCATATTTTAATGATACACAAAGACAAGCTACTAAAGATGCTGGTCGTATAGCTGGTTTAGATGTTAAAAGAATTATTAATGAACCTACTGCAGCAGCTTTAGCTTATGGTTTAGATAAATCTAAAAAAAATAATGTTATTGCTGTTTATGATTTAGGTGGAGGTACTTTTGATATTTCAATTATAGAAATAGATGATATAGATGGAGAAAAAACTTTTGAAGTTTTGTCTACTAATGGTGATACTCATTTAGGTGGAGAAGATTTTGATAATAAAATTATTAATTTTTTAGTTTCTGAATTTAAAAAAGATTATGGTATTGATTTAATAAATGATTCTTTAGCTATGCAAAGATTAAAAGATGCTTCAGAAAAAGCTAAAGTTGAATTATCTTCTGCAAAATATACTGAAATTAATTTACCTTATATTACTGCAGATAGTTCTGGTCCTAAACATTTAAATATTAAATTAACTAGAGCTAAATTAGAATCTTTAGTAGAAAAATTGATTTTAAAGTCTATAGAACCAGTTAAAATAGCTTTAAAAGATGCTAAACTAGATATATCAAAAATAAATGAGGTTATTTTAGTTGGTGGACAAACTAGAATGCCTATGGTTCAAAAAAAAGTAGCAGAATTTTTTGGTAAAGATCCACGTAAAGATATTAATCCTGATGAAGCTGTTTCTATAGGTGCAGCAATACAAGGAGGAGTTTTATCTGGAGATGTTAAAGATATATTATTATTAGATGTTACTCCTTTATCTTTAGGTATAGAAACAATGGGTGGTATTATGACTACTTTAATTAGAAAAAATACTACTATACCTACTAAACATAGTCAAGTTTTTTCTACTGCTGAAGATAATCAATCAGCTGTTACAGTTCATGTATTACAAGGTGAACGTAAAAGATCTGTAGATAATAAATCTTTGGGTCAATTTAATTTAGATGGTATTCAGCCAGCTCCAAGAGGAATTCCTCAAATAGAAGTTACTTTTGATATAGATGCTGATGGTATATTACATGTATCTGCTAAAGATAAAAATACAGGAAAAGAACAAAAAATTACTATTAAAGCTTCTTCTGGTTTAAATGAATCTGAAATTGATAAAATGGTTAAAGATGCTGAAATTAATGCTGAATCTGATCGTAAATTTGAAGAATTAATACAATCACGTAATCAAGCAGATCATTTAATACATTCTACTCGTAAACAAATAAAAGATTTAGGAAATAAAATTCCAGAAGATAAGAAAAAAATTATAGAATTATCTTTGAATAAATTAGAAAATGTATCTAAATTAGAAGATAAACTAGCTATTGATAATGCTGTTCAAGAATTAATAAAATTAAGTAGTGAGTTAATTAAGTATAATGAAGTTAATAAAAATAATAATGATAATCTTAATAAAGATTCTGTAGTTGATGCTGAGTGTGAAGAAATTGATGAAAAAAATAAAAAACAATAATTTGATGGTTATATATGTCAAATAAGAATTATTATGATATTTTAGGTATTTCTAGAACAGCTGAAGAAAATGAAATTAAAAGAGCATATAAACGTTTAGCTATTAAGTATCATCCTGATAGAAATAGAGGAGATAAAATTTCTGAGGAAAAATTTAAAGAAATTAAAGAAGCTTATGAAGTTTTAAGTGATAAAAAAAAACGTTCTATGTATGACCAATATGGTCATTCTGCTTTTAATCAAGGTTATAATGATACTTCTGATTTTAGTAGTTCTTCTGATTTTGGAGATATTTTTGGAGATATTTTTGGAGATATATTTAGTTCTAAAAAAAAAAAATCTCATAAAAAAGGATCTGATGTTTTATATAATATGAATTTAAGTTTAGAAGAAGTAGCTAAAGGAGTTTCTAAAAAAATTAATATAAATATTGTTCAGAAATGTAGTGTTTGTCATGGTAGTAAATGTAAACCTGGTACTGAAAAAAAAATATGTATTACTTGTAATGGAACAGGTAATTTAAAAACTAGTCAAGGTTTTTTTACTATACAACAAACTTGTCCTACATGTAATGGCGAATGTTATATAATTAAAGATATTTGTTATGTATGTAGAGGAATTGGAACGGAAAGATCAGTTAAAAGTATTTTTGTAAAAATACCTTCTGGAATTAATGATAATGATCGTATAAGAATATCTGGTAAGGGTAATTATACTACTGATAGTAATATTTCTGGAGATTTATATATTAATATAAAAATTAAAAAACATCCTATTTTTAGTAGGGAAAAAAATAATTTATATTGTGAAATTCCAATAAATTTTTCTTTAGCTGCTTTGGGTGGGAAGGTAAAAGTACCTACTTTAGATGGAGGTATAATGTTGAATGTACCTTCTGAAACTCAAACTGGTAAATTATTTCGTATAAAAAATAAAGGTATAAAATTTATTGAAAGTAATAATTATGGTGATTTATTTTGTAAAATTTTAGTTGAAACTCCGATTAATTTGAATAAATTTCAAAGAAAATTATTATATGATTTAGGATTAACTTTATCAGATAATAATAATATTAATAATCCTAAAACAAAAAGTTTTTTTGATCGTGTAAGAAAATTTTTTGATAATTTAACTAATTATTAATATATAGGAAAATTTTTACAGATATTTTTTATTTTTTTTTTTATATTTAATATAATTTTTTTGTTATTTATATTATTTAATATAATACAAATAAACTTTGTTATTTTTTTGATTATTTTTTTTTTTATCTTTCTGTATGTTATACAAGTAGTACCTATTCTTATACCAGATGTAATAAATGGTTTTTTATTATCATCTGGTATACAGTTTTTGTTTACTATTATATTAGCTAAATTAAGAGTTTTTTCTGCTTTTATTCCTGTAATATTTTTGTTTAATAAATTTATTACAAATAAATGTGTGTCAGTTCCTTTTGAAATTATTTTAAATTTTTTTTTTAAAAAAATTTTTACCATATATTTAGAATTTTTTATAATATTTTTTTGATAAATTATAAATTTAGGTTTTAATGCTTCTTTAAAAGATATTGCTTTTGCTGCAATTACATGCATTAATGGTCCACCTTGTGTTCCTGGAAAAACAGATGAATTTATTTTTTTATATAATTTTTTATTATCTCCTTTTGCTAATATTATACCTCCTCTTGGTCCTGATAATGTTTTATGTGTTGTTGAAGTTACTATATCTGCATATTTTATTGGATTAGGATATATTTTAGCAGCTACTAAACCTGCTATATGAGCCATATCTATTAATAAATAACTATTATATAAGTTAGCTATTAATTTAAATTTTTTTCAATCACATATTCTTGAATAAGAAGAAAAACCAGCTATTATTAATTTAGGTTTATATTTTTTAGATAAATATTCTATTTTATTAAAATCTATATGTTCTGTTTTTTTATTTAATCCATAAAATTTAGATTTATATATTTTACCTGATATATTTATTTTTGATCCATGAGTTAAATGTCCTCCATGACTTAATTTCATACTTAACATAGTATCTCCTGGTTTTAATATAGCATTATATACAGCTAAATTAGCTTGAGAACCTGAATGAGGTTGTACATTTACATAATTAGCTTTAAATAATTTTTTTGCTCTATCAATAGCTATTTTTTCTATTTCGTCTATATATTTGCATCCTCCATAATATCTTTTTTTATAATATCCTTCAGCATATTTGTTGGTTAATATTGAACCTTGAGCTTTTATAATATTAAGATTAGCATAGCTTTCTGAAGCTATTAAATTTATATTATTTTCTTGTCTTTTTTTTTCTAGATTAATTAGTTTGAATATTTTATCCATTTTTTTTATTTTTTTTTATTTTATATGCATTTAAATATAATAGTTCAAGTATTAAATTTGCTGCTGTTAAAGAAGTTATATCTGATTTGTCATATATAGGGCTAACTTCTACAATATCAAATCCAATTATATTAATATTTTTTAATTTTCTTATTATTTTTAATATTTTATGTATAGTTATACCACCAATTACTGGTGTTCCTGTTCCTGGAGCATAAGATGGATCAATACAATCTATATCAAAACTTAAGTATGTAGGTAAATTATTAGTTATTTTTTCTATTTTATTAATTATTTTTTTTACAGGTTTATCGTTTATTTGATCAGAATCAATTATATTTGTTTTATTTTTTTTATTTATATATGTTCTTATACCTAATTGAATTATATTTTTTTTTGATATTATATTTTTTTTTATTATTTGATATATTATTGATCCATGATCATATAAATTATTTTCATAATATATATCTGTATGAGCATCAAAATGTATAAGAGCTATTTTTTTATAAAAATTTTTATAAGTTTTTAATATTGGTAATGTAATATAATGATCTCCTCCTATAAATACAATATATTTTTTAATATTTAATAGATTAGTTACTTTTTTTTTTATTTTTTTATTAAAATTTTTTATATTTCCATATTTATATATTAAATCTCCTCCATCAACTATTTTAGTATATTTTTTTAATGATATATTTCAAGGTCATTTTTTTTTTTCTCAACATAAATTTATAGATTCTTTTCTTATACTATTTGGAGCTAATTTACTTCCTGGTTTTCCAGTACTACATATTTCACATGGTATACCTAAAATAATAGTATCAAATATATCTTTTGTAGAGTATTTTTTTTTTATTAAAAAAGGTGATCTTATAAATCCAAATGGATTAGATATTAATGATTGATCTGTTTGAATTATTTTCATTTTTTATTCTAAATAAGTTTTATATTTTAAAAATTTTATTAATATTTTATATATTTTTTTATTTATATTTTTGTTTTTTTTAATTTTTTTATATATTTTTTTTTTATTTATTTGTGTTTTTTTTATCATATTTAAAATTTTATCATTTTTATTTATGGATATACATATATGTTTTTTGTTTTTTTTTATATATATTAAAATTGTTTTTATTTTTCCAAATAAATTATGTATATTACTTAATATATTTTGATATGCTCCTATCATGAAAAATATAATTTCTGGTAATTTTTTATTTTTATATTTAGGTATAGTTAATATATTGCTAATTTTATTTTTATTTACATATTTATTTATATTTCCATCAGAATCACATGTAATATCAGAAATAAATATATTTTGTTTTTTTTTTTTATTTAAACCTTTTATAGGTAAAATAGGAAAAATTTGATTTATACCTCAACTATCTGGTATAGATTGAAATAATGAAAAATTAATATGTATTTTATTAGATGTATAGAAATTTATATTTTTAATTATTTTTTTATTTTTAATAATTTTTTTTTTTTTAAGAAGTATAAGTATATTATTATAAATTTTTTCTATTAATTTTTTTTCAAATAAATTAAATTTACCAGATTGATGATTATTTTTAATTTTTTTTAATTTTTTTATTATTTTATGTTCTTCAATATATATATTTTTTTTTAATTTATTTCATAAATTTAAAATTATTTTGATATTTTTGTTTGATATATATTTGTTATATATTGTTTTTTTAGGTATTTTTTTTATTTTATTTATTTCTATATTAGTTATATTTGTAATTAATATTACATGATCTGCTGTTATATATCTTCCTGATTCAGTGAATATATATGGTATAGGAATTTTATTTTTTTTACATGATATAGAAATCATTTTAATTATTTTTTTAGCATATAATTTTATATTATAGTTAATATAAGATTTTTGTTTTCATAAATAATTAACTGCTAAACCACCTCCAAAATCTAAATATTTTATTTTTATTTTAAATATTTTAAATAAATCTATGTAAATTTTTATGAATTCTTTAAAATTTTTTTTAAGATAATTTATATTTTTTATCTGTGATCCTATATGGCAATGTAATAAATTAAAATTATTAATTATTTTTTTTTTTTTAAATATTTGAATACATTTAATTATTTGTTTAGTATTTAAACCAAATTTAAATTGTGATTTATTTTTTTTTTTATTTAATTCTAGTGAATTTAATTTAACTCTTATTCCTATATTTATATTACTATTATAGATATATTTTTTTATTATTTTTATTTCTTTAAATTTTTCTATTATTATATATACTTTATGCCCTATTTTACTTGCTATTTTAGCTAAATATATATATTTTTCATCTTTATATCCATTACATAAAATAATTATTTTTTTATATGCTTGTACTAAAATAGTCATTAATTCTGCTTTAGATCCTGATTCTAATCCTATTTTATATTTAGAATTTTTTAATATATATTTTAATAAATAAGATTCTTGATTTACTTTTATTGGATATATTAAATAATATTTAGTTTTTAATTTATATAAATTAATATTTTTTAAAAAATATTTATTTATCAATTTTATTTTGTCTTTTATAATTTGTGGAAAACATATTTTTATTGGTAATTTTTTTTTTTTAATAATTTTTTTTAATTCAAAATATTTTTTTTGTTTATAGTTTATGCAAATATTTATATTTCCTTTTTTATTAATATAAAAATATTTTTTTTTACAATTATTATTCTTTTGTTTATTATTATTAATATTCATTATTTATTTTTAAAATATATAAAATTAATTTTCACAATTGTTATTTGTTAATGTATACTTTAGATGATATATTATTTATTCTAAATTATTTATAATAAAATTATTTATTTTAATTTATAAGGAGATTTAAAATAAAATGAATTTATGTTATTTTACTTCTGAGTCAGTTTCAGAAGGTCATCCAGATAAAATTGCTGATCAAATATCTGATTCTATTTTAGATTTTATTATTTCTAAAGATAAATTTGCTAAAGTTGCTTGTGAAACTTTCATTAAGAATAATATTGTTATAGTAGGTGGAGAAGTAGATACTTTTGTTTCTTTTAATATAGATGATATTGTTAGGAAGACTATAAAAGATATAGGTTATACTGATTTAAATAGTATTTTTAATTTTAATAATTGCATTATATTTAATGTAATGAGTAAACAATCTCCTGATATATGTTTAGGTATTAAAAAAGATAAATTTTCTAATCAAGGAGCTGGAGATCAAGGTATTATGTTTGGTTATGCATCTAATGAGACTAAAGTATATATGCCAGCACCTATATTATATGCTCATAATTTGGTTAAAAGACAATCTGAATTAAGAAAAAAAAAAATTATACCTTGATTATGTCCTGATGCTAAAAGTCAAGTAACTTTTATATATGATAATAATTTAATAGTAGGTATAGATACAGTAGTTTTTTCTACACAGCATTTAGAAGGTATTTCATATAAAAAGTTGAAAGAATTTGTTATGGAAGAAATTATATTATATGTTTTACCTAAAAAATGATTAAATAAAAATACGAAATATTTTATTAATCCTACTGGAAGATTTGTGATTGGAGGTCCTGCTGGAGATTGTGGTTTGACAGGAAGAAAGATAATTGTTGATACTTATGGAGGTATTTCTAGACATGGTGGAGGAGCTTTTTCTGGAAAAGATCCTTCTAAAGTAGATAGATCTGGAGCATATATGGCTAGATATATAGCTAAAAATATTGTTGCTGCTGGATTAGCAGATAAATGTGAAATACAAATTTCTTATGCTATAGGTGTAACTTTACCAATATCTATAATGTTAAATACTTTTGGTACAGAAAAAGTTTTTTTGAAAGATTTATTAAAAGCAATAAATATTTTTTTTGATTTAAGACCTGGTAAAATTATAGAAAAATTAAATTTACTTAATCCTATATATTATGAAACAGCATCTTATGGTCATTTTGGTAGAGAAAATTTTTCTTGAGAAAAATTAGATAAAGTAAATGAGTTATTAAATTTTTTTAATATAAAAAGATAATTTTTTATTAATATATTTAATCATATATTTTGCTTTAGGATATATTATTTTAATGTTATTATTTTTAAATAAATTAATTATTTTTTTTTTAGATTTATATTGATTAGTTATTAATAATATTTTTTTTTTATTTTTTATTTTTTTTTTAAATTTTTTGGAAAATATATATTTTCTATTTAATAAAATATTATTTTTTTTATTATATATGTATATATTTAGATTAGAATTATATATAATAATATAAAAATTCTTTTTATTTATATATTTTATTTTTTTTATATTTTCTAATATGATATTAAATGTATTAATTTTAATTATTTTAATTTTTTTATATTTTAATAAAAATATTTGTGCTATATTTATAGATAATCTTGTTCCCATAATACTACCTGGTCCTTTGTTAATTATAAAATAATCTATTTTTTTTATATTGATGTTATTTTTTTTTATAATTTCTTTTATTAATATTAAAATATATTGGTTGTTTTTTTTTATACTAAATTTATATTTAGTAAATATTTTGTTATTATATTTTATTGCTACTGAGTTTAATTCAGTAGATATATCTATAGCTAAAATATTTTTGTTTTTCATAATTTATTTATTATAATTAATGTTATATTAATATTTTATCAAAATAAAATATGAAAAAAATTAATTTATTAGATTTTAATAGAAATATGATGCAAAAATTTTTTTTAGATTTAGGTGAAAAAAAATTTGTTGCTCATCAAATTATGCATTGAATATATAAAAAATTTTGTTTTAATTTTTTACTTATGAAAAATATTAATAAAAAATTAAGATATAAATTATTTAATTTAGTTAAAATAAAATTACCTAAAATATATAATATTAAATATTCTTCAGATGGAGTTATAAAATGAATTTTAAATGTAGATAATGATTTTATTGAGACTGTATATATTCCTGAAAAAAATAGAAATACTTTATGTATTTCTAGTCAAGTTGGTTGTTTTGTTGGTTGTAGTTTTTGTTCTACTGGTAGAATGGGTTTTAAAAGAAATTTAAAAGTATGTGAAATTATTGGTCAAGTATTATTAGTTTCTAATTTTATAAAAAAAAGAACATCTTTGTTAAAAAATAAATATATTACTAATATAGTTTTTATGGGTATGGGTGAACCTTTGTTAAATTTTAATAATGTAGTTAATTCTATTAAAATTATGTTAGATAATTATTGTTTATCTTATTCAAAAAGAAAAATTGTATTATCTACTTCTGGTATTATTCCTTCTATATATAAATTAATTAATTTAATTGATGTTGTTTTAACTTTATCTCTTCATGCTCCTAATAATTTATTAAGAAGTAAAATAATGTCTATTAATTTAAAATATAATTTACATGATATACTTAGAGCTATGCATAGTTATATAAATTATTCTAAATCTAATAAAGGAAAACTAAATATTGAATATATTATGTTAAATAATATTAATGATAGTATTGAATGTGCTTATGAATTAGTTAATTTATTAAAAAATTTTTCTGTTAAAATTAATCTTATACCATTCAATAATATAAAAAATTGTTTATATATTAAAAGTGATGATGAAAAAATATTAAATTTTCATAAATTTCTTAAAAAAAAAAAATTTTTTTCTTTTATTAGAAAAACTAGAGGTTTAGATATTAATGCATCTTGTGGTCAATTATATGTATAGTAATATCATATTTTAATTTAATATATTTTGTTAAAGTTTTTATGAATAATAAAAAATTGAATTCTTTAGGTAAAATTTTAATAGAATCTAGGAAATCACTTAATTTAACTCAGCAAGATATTGCTGATAAATTATGTTTAAAATTAGATATAATTAAAAATATAGAAAAAGATATATTTATTGTTAATATACCTTGAGTATTTTACTGTGGTTATATATATTCTTATGCACGTTTAGTAAATTTATCTAAAGATAAAATATTTCCTTTTTTAAAAGAGTATTGTTTAAAAAATAATTATAATTATACTAAAGTAATTAAAAAAAAAAATTTTTTTGAAAAAGAAAAAAAATTTTTAAATTCTATTTTTTTTTTTTTAATTAAGTTTGTTTTGATTTTGTTTTTTGGTTTTTATTTTTTTAAAATATTTTTTAAAATTTAATTTTATAAATATTAGTTTTTAAAAATATAAATTTTATTTATGAATAAATTGGAAATTAAATCTATTAAGGGTATGCATGATTGTTTACCTAATGATATATATATATATCAATATGTAGAAAAAATTTTTAGAATTTTAATAAAAAGTTATTGTTTTCAAGAAATTAGATTTCCTATTTTAGAAAGAACTTCTTTATTTAGTAGAAGTTTAGGTGTGGATAGTAATTTATTTATTAATAAAGAAATGTATTCTTTTATAGATAGAAATGGATTAAATATTAGCTTAAGACCTGAAGGAACTATAGGTTGTGTTAGAGCTTATTTGCAAAATAATTTATTTTTAAATAATTTTTTAAATAAATTTTGATATTTAGGTCCTATGTTTAGATATGAAAATACCCAAAAGGGTAGATTTCGTCAATTTTATCAAATAGGAGTAGAAGTATTTGGTGCTAAAAATATTAGTGTTGATTTAGAATTAATTTTAATAATAAAGAAATTATGAGAAAAATTAGGTATATTAGATGTATTAACTTTAGAAATTAATTCTATAGGATCTATAGAAGATAGAAATAAATATTTTGTTTATATGAAAAATTTTTTAAAAAATAAAAAGGATAAAATTATTTTTAAAAATATTAATTTTAATAAAATAAATTTTTTTAGATTATTAAATAGTAAAAATAAAAAAATAAAAATTTTTTTTAAAAATTTTCCTAAAATAATAAATTTTATAAATAGTGTTTCTTTATTTAATTTTAAAAAATTATGTAAATATTTAAATATTTTAGGAGTTAATTATAAAATTAATTATGATTTAGTTAGAGGATTAGATTATTATAATGATTTTGTTTTTGAATGAACTAGTAATTATTTAGGAAATAAAAAATCTATTTGTTCTGGAGGAAGATATGATAATTTAATAAGTTGTTTATCTAAATTTAATATTCCTGCTATAGGATTTGCTATAGGTTTAGACAGATTAGTAATGTTATTAAATCAATTAAATAAAAATAAATTTATTTTTAATAATATTGATGTTTATATTATATCTTCTTTTAATAATGAAAGTAGATTATTAGGAATTAAAATTGTAGAAAAAATATTGAATTATTTTTCTAATTCTATAATTGTATATAATGATTATATTAAATATAAAAATTTAGGAAAAAAAATTTCTAAAGTTATTAAATTAAATCCTCGTATTGTAATAATTATTGATAAAAATGAAATTATAAATGATTATTTAACAATAAAAAGTATTTGTTTAAATAAACAAAAAAAGATTCTTTATAAAGATATTATAAATAATATAATTTTATTTTTAAAATAAAATAATTATAAATTATATTAAATTTTTTTAATTTAAAATGTTTTATAAAAATGTTTACTATTTTATTAACAGGAAGTGCTAATGTAGGTAAAACTAGTTTTTTTAATAAATTAACAAAAACTAATTTAGCAATAAATAATAAAATTAATAATTTTACATATGATTTTAATTATGGTTTATCTTTATATAAAGATAAATATTTTATTTGTATAGATACTTTTAGTTTTTTAGATTTTAGTTTTTTAAATTATTTTAAAGATAAATCAAAAAATTATCAATATATACCTATACAGAATAAATTTATTAATATTATTAAAAATATTGATTTAGTTTGTTTATTAGTTGATTATACATCTAATATAAATAATAATGATATTATTTTATCTAATTTTTTTTTAAAAAAAAATAAAAAGAATATTGTGTTATTAGTTAATAAAATAGATTTATGCAAAGATTATTATTGTAATTTATATCGTTATTATTCTTTAGGTATAAATTTAATATATCCTATATCTATTTTTAATAAAAAAAGTATTTCTTTTTTTTTAAAAGATATATTTTTTAAAAAAAAAAAAATATTAAAAAAAAATAATTTTTTTTATAAAAAAATTATTAATTTTTGTATAAATTTAGATAAATATAATTTTTTGCTTGATAATATAAATAATAATTATTGTTTAAATAAAAAAAAATGTATTAAAATAGTTATTTTAGGTAAACCTAATGTAGGTAAATCTACTTTTATGAATTTTATAGTAAAAAATAATAGATCTATTATATCTTCAGTTCCAGGAACTACAAAAGATTTTATTACATGTTTTATAAATATTAAAAATATTAATTATATTATTAGTGATTCTCCTGGTTTAGATAAAACTACTGAAAAGTTTTTTATTAAGAATAAATATTTTAATAAAAATTTTTTATTAAATAAAATTTTTGATTTTAAAATTGTTTTTTATTTAATTGATATAAATATTGGTATTACTAAATATGATTTATTTTTATTGAATTTATTTTTAAAATATGGGAAAATAGTAATATTATTTTTTAATAAATGTGAATTACTTACTAAATATAATATTAAGTGTTTTAAAAAAAATATATTATTAAAATATGATTTTATAAAAAATTTAGATGTTTATTTTATTTCTATGTTAAATTTAGATTATAATAGATTGAATATATTATTTAATAATATATTTAAGAATTATAGAAATATTTTTTATACTAAGATTAGTAGTAGTAAATTAACTAAATTTTTAAAAGAATCAATTGATATTTATTTTGATAATAAAATTAAAAAATTAGTAAAATTAAAATATGCTCATATTGGAGGATATATACCTTTTACAATTGTTATACATGGTAGTAAAATTAATTTATTAAGTTTTTCTTATAAAAAATATTTAATTAATTTTTATACTAAGAAATTAAATTTTAAAGGATTTAAAATTTATTTAAAATTTAAAGAAATTTAAAAAATTATTTATAAAATTAAATAATGTATATAATTTAAAATTTTCAATCGCTATAATTTATTTATAGAGGAAAGTCTGGACTCCAAGGATAGGATGCCAGGTAACTCCTGGAGAAATATTATTATTTTATGAATAGTGCAACAGAAAATAACCGCTTCAATATTATGAAGTAAGGGTGAAAAAGTATGGTAAGATCATACTATTTTTTATAGTAATATAAAAAATGTGTAAACTCCATCTGGAGAAAGGTTAAATTTAAACATTTAAATATTTATATTTTTTTATAAAACAATATACTTATCCGTATATATATTCAAATGTTATGGTAAACCGATTGAGTTATTAAGTAATTAATAACCTAGATAAATGATTGTTTAAACAGAATCCAGCTTAATAGATTTTATATTATTATTATTTGTAAGTTTAAATATTTAAAATAATTAAATATTGTTTTTTAAAAAAATATTTTAAAAGAAAATTTTAGAAATATAATTTTTTTTATATAAATTATTAATTTTTTATTTAATATAAATAAAATTTATTTAAATTAAGTTTAATTTATTTGTTTTATATAAAATATAATTAAATTATATTTATTTTTAAAAAAATTTATATTTATTATTTTAATTTTTATATTAATAAATATTTTAATAAATATTATTTATATAATAAATTTTTATTTATTTATAAAATTTTAATTTTTTAAAAGTATTTATAAAATATTATAAATATATATTTATGTTAAAAATTTTTAATACATTAAATCATAAAAAAGAATTATTTAAACCAATAATTAATAAATTAGTTCACATATATATATGTGGTATTACAGTTTCTAATTATTGTCATATAGGTCATGGTCGTACTTTTTATTTTTTTGATATTTTATTAAGATATTTAAAACATATAGGTTATAAATGTGTTTATATACGTAATATAACAGATATAAGTAATAAATTAATTAAAGAATCTTTAGATAAAAATATTTCTATTGAAAAACTTTCTTCTCATATGTATTTTTCTATGTTAAAAGATTTTAGTAATTTAGGTTTATTAAAACCTAATTTTGAACCTAAAGTTTCTGATAATATAAATTTAATTATTCATGAAATTAAAAGATTGATTAAATATAATTTTGCTTATATATCTTTAAATGGTGATGTATGTTTTTCAACTGAAAAAATTTTTAATTATGGGAAAATTTTTTCTAATAGAAAAACAAATGAATATAAAAATAATTTTGTTTTATGAAAATTAAATAAAAATATTAATTTAAAAGGTTGAAATTCACCTTGAGGAAAAGGTATTCCTGGATGACATATAGGATGTTCTGTTATAAGTAATAAATATTTAAATAATAACATTGATATACATGGTGGTGGTTTAGATTTAATTTTTCCTCATCATGAAAATGATTTCATTCAATCTAAATGTTTATATGAAAAAAAATATTTATCTAATTATTGAATTCATACTGGTATGATTATAAATTATAAAGGGAATAAATTATCTAAATCTGAAAAAAATGTTATCTTTTTAAAAGATATATTAAAAATATATCATTCAGATGTAATAAAAATTTTTTTTTTATCTAAACATTATAGAAAAAATTTATATTTTAGTTTTTCTAAGTTAGAAAAATATAAATTATATATTAATAAGTTATATTTATGTTTAAATAATTTGAATTTAAATATTGTTTTAAATAAAAAAGATATTTTAGGTTTTAAAGAATTTGATAATTTATTTTATAATTATATGAATAATGATATTAATTTACCTAAAGTAAAAACATTAATTTTTCATATGATGCATGAAATTAATAAATTTAAATTTAGTAATAATATTGTATTAGCTAATAAATTAGCTATTAAAATGAAATATTTTGCTAATATTATTGGTTTATTAAATGATGATGTAAATTGTTTTTTAAAAATGAAAAAAAATAAAAAAATAAATTTTAAAATTATAAGAAAAATTTATAAATTAATAAGGATAAGAAATTTAGCTCGTAAAAAAAAGAAATGAAAAATAGCTGATTTATTACGTAATAAATTATTTGAATTAGATATTTCTGTTAATGATTACAAAAATTATTTATCAGAATGATATTTTAATTAATTTTATTATTATATATATATATATTAACTATATTTTTTAATAAAATTGATATAGTCATTAAACCTACTCCTCCTGGAGTAGGAGTAATATGTTTAACTCTTTTAAGAGCAGATATAAAATTTATATCTCCTTTAATTTTATTTTTTATTTTATTTATACCAATATCTACAACTATACATTTTTTTTTTATTCAATTAATGGGGAATATATTATATTTTCCTATAGCACTTATTAATAAATCAGCATTTTTAATATATTTTTTAATATTTTTTGTTTTACTATTTGTTAATGTTACTGTACATCCTTTATTTATTAATTCCATACTCATAGGTTTACCAACTAAATTAGATGATCCTATTATTAGGGCATTTAATCCTGTTAAATTAATTTTATAAAATTTAAGTAATTTAATTACTCCTAGTGAAGTACATGGATGTATTTTTGAATTTCCTTGAGATAATTTACCAACATTTAATGCATGTAAACCATCTACATCTTTAGATGGTTTAATTTTGTTAATTATTTTATTGGTATTTAAATGTTTTGGTATTGGTAATTGAATTAATAAACAATCTATATTAACATTTTTATTTATTTTATTTATTATATTAAATATTTTTTTTTCTTTTATTTTTTTTTTTAATTTATATATTTTATATTTTATTCCTACTTTATTGAAATAAAAACATTTTTTTTTAATGTATATATTTGATGATTTATTATTTCCAATATTAATAATTGCTATTTTAGGTGATCTATTATATATTTTTTTTAATTTAGATATTTTTTTTTTTATTTTTTTTTTTGTTTTTTTTAAATATATATAACCAAATAATATTTGTTGATTCATTTTAAATTAATTTGTAAATAAAATACATTAATGTTAATATTATTTAATACGCTCTTAGCTCAGTTGGATAGAGCAACAGCCTTCTAAGCTGTAGGTCACAGGTTCAAATCCTGTAGAGCGTATAAATTATTTTTAAAAAAATAAATATTTTGAATTAATTTTATTTATATATTTAATATTTTTTTTTTAAAAGATAATTTTATTACTTCTTTTATGTTTTTAAAAGTATATACTTTAATATTTTTAATTATATTTTTGGGTATTTCTTCTAAATCTTTTTTATTTCCTATAGGTATGATAATTTTTTTAATTCCACCTCTTAATGCAGCTAATATTTTTTCTTTTAATCCTCCTATAGGAATAATTTTACCGTATAGTGTTAATTCTCCTGTCATAGCTATATTAGATTTTACTTTATTTTTTGTTAAACTAGATATTATTGAAGTACATATAGTAATACCAGCACTTGGTCCATCTTTAGGAGTAGCTCCTTCTGGAATATGTATATGTATATCTTTTGTGTTATAAAAATTTTTTTCTATTATTTTAATTTTTTTTACTAAAGATCTAACCACAGTAAGTGCTATTTTAATAGATTCTTGCATTACTTCGCCTAATGATCCAGTATAAATTAGTTTTCCTTTACCATGAATACATATAGATTCTACAGTAATAATTTCTCCACCTGTTTCAGTTCATGCTAATCCAG
This sequence comes from Candidatus Stammera capleta, assembly GCA_036689365.1. Classification (GTDB taxonomy): domain Bacteria; phylum Pseudomonadota; class Gammaproteobacteria; order Enterobacterales; family Enterobacteriaceae; genus Stammera; species Stammera capleta_AO. Next base: position 92,596 of record CP144805.1, read on the forward strand.
TTACTTGTCCAATTGGGTTTTCTTTTTTAATTTTTTCAAAATCATATTTTCTAATACCTAAATATTTTTTTAAATTTTTAGGATTTATTTTAATTGATTTATATCTTTTATTTATTGTTATTTTTTTAACAGATTTTCTACATATTTTAGATATTTCTTTTTCTAATCCTCTTACTCCTGATTCTTTAGTATAATATCTAATTATATCAATTATAATTTTATTGTTTATTGATATTTCTTTTTTCTTTAAAAAATTATTTTTTATTTGTTTAGGAATTAGATATTTTTTAGCTATGTTTATTTTTTCGTTTTCTGTATACCCTGATAATTTTATTATTTCCATACGATCTAGTAATGGTGGAGATATATTATTTATAGAGTTAGCGGTAGCAATAAACATTACATGAGATAGATTATAATCTACTTCTATATAGTGATCATTAAATATAATATTTTGTTCAGGATCTAAAACTTCTAATAAAGCTGATGATGGATCTCCTCTCATATCTGATGAAATTTTATCAATTTCATCTAATAAAAATAATGGATTTATTACTTTTGATTTAGTTATTTTTTGAATAATTTTTCCTGGCATAGATCCTATATATGTTTTTCTATGTCCTCTTATTTCTGCTTCATCTTTTAGTCCTCCTAAAGATATTTTAATATATTTTCTTCCTGTGGCTTTAGATATTGATTTTCCTAAAGATGTTTTTCCTACTCCAGGAGGTCCTATAAAACATAGTATAGGTCCTTTTAGTTTATTAGATCTGTTTTGTACTGCTAAATATTCTAAAATTCTTTCTTTTATATGTTCTAATCCATAATGATCTTTATCTAATATTTTTTTTGCTTCAATTAAATTTTTTTTTATTTTAGTTTTTTTATATCAAGGAATTTGTATTATTCAATCAATATAGTTTCGTACTACTGTTGCTTCTGCAGATAAAGGAGACATAAGTTTTAGTTTTTGTAATTCTATATTAGTTTTTTTTTTAATTTCTTTTGGAATTTTAGTTTTTTGAAATTTTTTATAAATTAATTCATATTCATTATATGAATTTGTATCTCCTAATTCTTTTTGAATAGCTTTTATTTGTTCATTTAAATAGTATTCTTTTTGACTTTTCCCCATTTGTTTTTTGATTCTATTTCTGATTTTTTTTTCTATTTTAAGAATATTAATTTCTGATTCTATTATATTAATTAAATACTCTAATCTTTCATTAATATCAATAATTTCTAATATACGTTGTTTATTATTTAATTTTAAAGGAATATGTGTAGCTATAGTATCAGCTAATTTAATTGGATCATGTATATTATTTAAAGAATTTAATATTTCTATAGGTATTTTTTTATTTAATTTTATATATTTTTCAAATTGATGAGTTAATGTTTTAGTAATTATATTTAATTCTTTTTTATTTGTTTTAATTTCGTTAATTTTGTTAATTAATGCAATAAAATATTTACCTTTATCTTGTATTTCTATTATTTTAGCTCTTTTTAATCCTTCAACTAAAATTTTAATTGTTCCATCAGGTAATTTAAGTACTTGTAATATTGTAGATATAGTACCTACATTGAATAAATCATTAATATTGGGATTATTTGTAGATGCTTTTTTTTGAGCTACTAGAAGAATTTTTTTATTTTGTTTCATAGATAATTCTAAACAAAATATAGATTTTTTTCTTCCTATAAATAAAGGAACAATCATGTTAGGGTATACAACTACATCACGTAATGGTAAAATTAGGATCTCAGTATTGTTATGAGATCTTTTTAAATGCATATTAGTTCCTCTCATATTAAATTATATTTATGTAATTAATTTATTTTTCAAAATATATAATTTTAGATTCTATTTTTTTGTTGATTATATTTTTATCAATTATTATTTTTTTAATATATTTCATTGAAGGTATATTATACATTAAATCTATTAATATATCTTCTATTATATTTTTTAATCCTCTTGCTCCTATTTTTTTTTTAATGGCTTTATAAGCTATTTTTTTTAGAGATTTTTTAGTAAATATTAAATTAATATTATATAATTTAAATATATTTTGATAATATTTTATTATTGAGTTTTTAGGTTTTGTTAATATTTTAATTAAATCTTTTTTTTTTAATTTATTTAAAGATGTTACAATAGAAAATCTACTTATAAATTCTGGTATTAATCCAAATTTAATTAGATCTTTTGTTTCTATATTTATATTTTTTTTATTTTTTTTTTTATTTATAAAACCTATTGGTTTGTAATTATTTGTTTTTTTTTTGGTTAAATTTTTTATTCCACTAAATGTTCCACTACATATAAATAATATGTTTGTAGTATCTATTTGTATATTTTCTAGTTGAGGATGTTTTCTACCTCCATGTTTAGGTATAGAAGATATTGTTCCTTCTATTATTTTTAGTAAAGCTTGTTGTACTCCTTCTCCAGATACATCTCTTGTAATAGATATATTTGTAGATTTTTTAGCTATTTTATCTATTTCATCAATAAAAATTATTCCATATTGAGCTTTTGAAATATTAAAATTACATTTTTGTAATAATCTATATAAAATATTTTCCACATCTTCACCTACATATCCTGCTTCAGTTAAAGATGTAGCATCTGTAATAACTATAGGTATATCAATTATTTTCGCTATAGTTTTAGCTAATAAAGTTTTACCACTTCCTGTAGGGCCTATCATCAAAATATTAGATTTATTAGGGAAAAAATCTTTATCATAATTAATAATTTTATTAATTATTTTATAATGATTGTAAATGGATACTGATAATATTTTTTTAGTTTTTTTTTGTCCTACAATATATTTGTCTAATTTTTTTTTTATTAATTTAGGAGTATATTTTTCTATATTACATATATATTTATTTTTTATATTATTATTAATTTTAGTAATTTTATAAAATGATTCTATACATTCATTACATATATATACTTGATTTCCTATAATTATTTTTTTAACATATTTTTTAGATTTATTACAGAAAGAACAATTTATAACAATATTTTTATTCATTTTGTTAATATTTTTTTTTTATTATTTTATCTATTATTCCATAATTCAAAGCTTCTTTAGAAGAAAAAAATCTATCTCTTTCTATGTCTTTTTTAATAATTTCAATTTTTTTTTTGGTATTTTTGGATAATAAATAAATAATTTTTTTTTTTCATTTTAATATTTCTTGTGTATGTATTTCTATATCTGTAGCTTGTCCTTTAAAATTACCTAAAGGTTGGTGTATCATTATTCTAGAATTTGGTAAACTAAATCTTTTTTTTTTTGTACCTGAAGACAATATTATTGCTGCCATTGAACATGCTTGTCCTATACATATAGTATTTATATGTGGTTTTATAATTTTCATAGTGTCATATATAGACATACCAGATGTAATTATTCCTCCTGGAGAATTTATATATATATATATGTCTTTTTTGTAGTTTTTTGATTCTAAGTATAATAGTTGAGCTATTATGTTATTAGATAAAATATCATCTATGTATCCTGTTAAAAAAATTATTCTATTTTTTAAAAGTTTATCATATAAACTTATATTTTTATAATAGTAATTATCTTCTGAATTTTTTATAAACATTTTATTTAATTTAATTATTTTATATTTTAATTTATATTATATTTATATATTTTATCTAAAATATTATTTATTAATTTATAACTATTATTACATCCAAATTTTTTTGCTAATTTTATACTTTCATTAATTATTATTTTATATGATATTTCTTTGTTTTTTTTTAATTCATAAATAGCAATATTTAATATGTAAAATTCTATTTTACCTATATAAGTATCTTTTAAAGATAAAGATGAAAAAATGATTTTTTTAATTTTTTTTTTATTTTTTTTTATTCCGTTAAGTATTTTGTATAAATAACATAAATTTATGTTTTTTAATATATTTGAATTTATTGATTTAAATTCTTTTATTTTAGTTTTAAAATTTTTTATTTTTGAAATATCACAAGAATACATAATTTGTAAAGCTAATTCTCTAGTTTTTATATTTCTTAAAAAATACAATTTATATTACCTTAATTTATTTGTTATTACGAAATATTATTCTTCCTTTATTTATATCATAGGGTGATAATTCAACTATTACTTTATCACCTGTTAAAATCCTTATGTAATTTTTTCTCATTTTACCAGATATATAACCTATTATTAAACATCCGTTATCTAATTTAATTTTAAACATAGTGTTTGGTAAAGTTTCAATTACTGTACCTTGAACTTCAATATTTTTTTCTTTAGTCATATATTATATATTTTAATTATAGTTATTTTCTAAATACTTTTGTGCTTCTATAGCAGCCATACATCCTGATGCTGATGAAGTTATTGCTTGTTTAAATTTATTATTTATTATATCTCCTGCTGCAAATATACCATTTATATTAGTCATAGTTTGATATTTTGAATTTTTATAATTAACTATTATATATCCTTGTTTATCTAATTTTATTTTTTTTTTAAATATTTTTGTGTTTGGTATATAGCCTATAGCTATAAATAAAATATCTATTTTAATGAATTTTATTTTATTATTTTTTATTGATTGTATATATATACCTTTTAATAAATTATTTTTTTCAATTATTTTTTTAATTTTATAATTTTTAAAGAATATAATTTTTTTTTCATTTATTTTTTTTTTAATTTTTTTAATTAAAAATTTTTCTGATGTTAAATTTCTTCTATGAATAAGATATATTTTTTTTGTTATTTTAGATAAAAATATTGATTCTTCTGCAGCACTATTACCTCCACCTACTATTGCTATATTTTTATTTTTATACAAAAATCCATCACATGTTGCACATGTAGATATTCCTCTTCCGTATAATTTTTTTTCTTTTGATAAATTTAATTTTTTAGGTATACATCCCATAGAAATGATTGTTGTTAAGCAATAATATTTTTTTTTTTTACTTATTAAAGTTATATATTTATTATTATATTCTATGTTAGTTATATAATCTTGAATTATTTTGGTTTTAAATTTTAAAGTTTGTTTTTTCATATTTTTCATTAATTTTATACCGCTAATACCATTAAATTTTCCAGGTCAATTTTCAATTTTATTTGATTTTGTTATTTCTCCTCCATCATTATATCCAGTAATTAATATTGGTTTTAAATTAGCTCTACTTGCATATATAGATGCTGTATATCCAGCTGGTCCTGATCCTATAATTATAATTTTTTCAATTTTTTTCATATTTATTTCAATATTATTAAGAGTAATTTTTATTAAAATATAGTATAATTATTATACTAGTTTTTAAAATTTGATTATATATTATTTATATATTAATATTATGTTTAAATAAGTGATAATTTATGTTAGATATTAAATTTTTGTTAGATAATTTTTTAATATTATCTAAAAAATTAAATAATCGTATTTCATATAATGAAATAAAAAAATTGTTTTATCTTTTTAATAAATATAAATATTTAAATTTTGAAATTAAATTATTACAATCTAAACGTAAATTTTTTTCTAAAAAATTTTTTTATTTTAAAAAAAAAAATATTTTATTTTTTAAAAAAATTATTTATTTTTTTAAAATAAATATTTATTTTAAAAAAAAAATTATAAATAAAGAATTTTGTTATTTAAAAAAAATATTACTTAATATACCTAATATACCTTGCAAAGAAGTTCCTTTAGGTAATAAAGATATATATAATAAAATTATTTTAAGTTGAGGTAAAAAAAAAAAATATTCTTTTAAAATTATAGATCATGTAAAATTTGGTAAGTTAACTAATAACTTAAATTTTAGTGATGCTACCACTATTAGTGGTACAGGTTTTGTAGTTATGAAAAATAATATAGCTTTATTATATAGAGCTATATCTCAATTTATGTTAGATATACATACAAAAAAAAATTTTTATTCTGAAATTTATGTTCCTTATATAGTAAATAATTTATCTCTTTATGGTACTGGTCAATTACCTAAATTTTCTAATGATATATTTTATGTTAATTTTAAAAAAAAATATGATAATAAATATGCTTTAATACCTACTTCTGAAGTATCATTAGTAAATTTATTTAGAAATAAAATTATTAAAGAAAAAGATTTACCGATTAAATTAGTTTCAAATACTCCATGTTTTAGAGCGGAGTCAAAATCTTATGGTAGAAATAATAGAGGTTTAATAAGATTAAAGCAATTTGATAAAATTGAATTAATACAAGTTGTTAATCCAATGTTTTCTATGTTAGCATTAGAAGAATTAACTAATGATGCAGAAAAAATTATTAAGTTATTAAATTTACCTTATAGAAAAGTTTTATTATGTAATGGTTTAATGAGTTTTAGTTCTTGCAAAACATATGATTTAGAAGTTTGATCTCCTGTAGATAAATCTTATATAGAAGTTTCTTCTTGTTCTAACACATGAGATTTTCAATCTAGAAGAATTAATGCTCGTTATAAAAATTTGAATTTAAATAAAAATTTTTTTGTTCATATTATCAATGGATCTGGTTTAGCTGTAGGTAGAATTTTAGTAGCTATTTTAGAAAATTATCAAGTAGATACTGGTATAGTTAAAATACCTGATGTTTTATTAAATTATGTTAATGGATTAAAATTTATTAAAGTTAATAATTAATACTAATTTTTTATATGATTAAAAATTTTTTTGTTGCACCACTTTATAATTATACTGATAGACATTGTAGATATTTTCATAGTCTTTTTACCAAATATATTCAATTATATACAGGTATGATACATACTTCTTTATTTTTAAAAAATAAAAAAAATATTTTTTTTTCTAATAATATTAAAAATGTTAAAGTAGCAATTCAGTTTATAGGTAATGATTGTAATAGTTTATATAAATCAGCTAAATTAGTTAAAAAATTAAATTTTTCTGAAATTAATTTTAATTTAGGTTGTCCTTCAACAAGTTCTTATTTTGGTAATATAGGTTTTTTTTTGATGTCAAATATTAAACATGTTGTTAAATGTGTTAATTCTTTGAGTCTAGGATCAAGTGATAATATTAATATATCTATAAAACATAGAATTAGTGATTTTAATTGTTATAACAGTTTATTAGATTTTATAGGAAATATTTCTTTATTTACAAAATGTAAACATTTTATTATTCATGCTAGAAGCATAATAAAAGATAATTTTTCTACTAAATTTAATTTGAAATTTCCTTTATTGAATTATAATTTTGTTTATAAACTTAAAAAAGATTTTCCTCATTTAAATATAGTTTTAAATGGTAATATTAATAATTTATTAGAAGCAAAAAATCATTTAAATTATGTTAATGGTATTATGATTGGTAGAGGAATATATTTTAATCCATTGTTTTTATTTAATATAGATAATTATTTAAAAAATAAAAAAAATTATTTAGTTAATGATTTTGATAATTTTAATAATAATAATTTTTTTTATAAAAATAATAAAATAAGTATAAAAATAAGATTTATTTTTTTTAAATTATTTTTATATACATTAAAAGAAATAAATTTAAATAATGTAAAACCTATTAATATATTTAGACATGTAATTTATATATTTAAAAATATTAGAAATGCGTCTTTTTTGAGAAAAAGATTAATTTTAGCTTCTAAAAATTTTAAAAATTTTTCATGTTTTTATGATTTTGAAAAATTTTTATATGCTAAATATATTTAATTTTTTTTATTTAAATAATGCAATATATTTTTACTACATTTAAAATAAGGTACAAAAATTTTTTTTTTAATTATTAAATTTTTATTTATTAAATATTTTTTTTTATATATTTTAAAATAACCAAAATTATGTATTTTAATTTTTTTTTTTTTAATTTTTTTTTGAATAAATTTTATTAATTTTAATAAAACAAAAAAAATTTTTTTTTTAGATATTAAGGTAATATTTTTAATTTTTTTAATTATAAAAAATATATTAATTATCATATTATTTAAATTTTGCTGTTTTAAAAGCTTCTAACATTGTATTAAAACAATTATTGTTTTTAGATTTTTTTTTAATTTTTATATATTTATTTTTATTAGGTTTATTATATAAACTTAAATATAAAATGCGTTTTTTAAAATCTATATTGTTTATTTTAGTAATAATTTTTTTTTTATTGTTTTTTTTATTTATATTATTTATATTTTTTATATATCCATCTATTCCTTTTTCTATTAAAACTTTAATTGATTCTTTTTCAAAATTATTTATTTTTACTTTTAAAGGAAGATTTTTTTTTTGTATATTAATATATTTATTTATTGGATCTTCTGATAATTGTTTTATACCTAATGAAATTCTTTCTTTATCTACATCTATTTGTAAGATTATAGTTTTTATTTTATCGCCCTTTTTGTAAATATTTTTAATATCATTTTCTTTATTATTATTTCATGATATATCTGAATAATGAACTAAACCATTTAATTCTTTATTTAAATTTATAAAAATACCAAAATCTGTGATTGATTTTATAATTCCTGTAATTATATCTCCTTTTTTATATAATTTAGAAAATTTTATTCAAGGATTAGGTTTACATTGTTTAATTCCTAAAGATATTCTACGTTTTTCTTTATCTATATTTAAAATTATAGCTTGTATAGATTCTCCTATATTAAAAATTTTAAATGGGTTTATATTTTTTTTTTTCCAATCTATTTCTGATATATGAGCTAAACCTTCTATACCTTCTTCTATTTCTATAAAACAACCGTAATCAGTTAAATTTGTTATTTTTCCTTTTATTTTACTTTTTAATGGATATTTTTTATCTATATTTTTCCAGGGATCTTCTGTAAGTTGTTTTAATCCTAAAGATACTCTTGTGTTTTTTTTATCAAATTTTATTATTTTAACGTTTATTTTTTCTCCTATTTTTAATATTTCATTAGGATGTTTTACTCTTTTTCATGCTATATCTGTAATATGTAATAAACCATCTAAACCTCCTAAATCTATAAATACTCCGTAATCAGTTATATTTTTAACTATTCCTTCAATAATTAAACCTTTATAAATATTTTTAATTAATTTTTCTCTTTCAACGTTATTTTCGCTTAAAATTACTGCTTTTCTTGAAATAACTATATTATTATTGTTTTTATCTAATTTAATTATTTTAAAATCTAATTTTTTGTTCTCTATTTCTGTAAAATCTTTTATAGGTTTTATATCTATTAAAGATCCAGGTAAAAATGCTTTTATTCCTTTAATATCTACTGTTAGACCTCCTTTTACTTTTCCATTAATAATTCCTTTTATTATTGTTGAATTTTTGTAAGATTTTTCTATATTTAGTCATGATTTATATTTTCTAGCTTTTTCTCTAGATAAAATAGTTTCTCCATTATTTCCAGAAATATTGTCTAATAATACTTCTGTTATGTCATTTATTTTAATATTAATTTTTCCTTTAGAGTTTTTAAATTGTTCTATAGGAATATATGATTCAGATTTTAGTCCTGTATCTATAATTACATTTTTATCATCTATATCTATTATTTTACCTTTTATTATTGATCCTTGTTTAACATATTTATTTTTTATTGATTTTTTAAATAATTTTCCAAATATTTCAGTCATTTTTTTATTTAAAATAGTAATATTAATTTTTTAAAAAGGTATATCATCAAAATCTATTGATAAATCTTCAGATTCATTTTTATTTTTTTCTTTTTTTTTTAAATTTATTTTTTTTTTGTTTAAATTTTTATTATTTAGTATTTTTTTTTTATTGTATTTTTTTGTACCTAACATTTGCATTGTACCATTGATATTTACTACTATTTCAGTAGTATATCTATCGTAACCATTTTTATCTTGTCATTTTCTAGTTTTTAATGATCCTTCTATATATATTTGTGATCCTTTGCTTAAGTATTCAGCTGCTATTTCTGCTAGTTTACCAAATAATACTACTTTATGTCATTCTATTTTTTCTTTTTTTTCTCCTGTATTTTTATCTTTTCATATTTCTGAAGTAGCTAAATTTAAATTAGTTACAGTATTTCCATTTGAAGTATATCTTATTTCTGGATTTTGTCCTAAATTACCTATTAAAATAACTTTATTTATTCCTTTACTTGCCATAATATTTTTTTAATTAATATTTAGATATATTTTATAATTTATATTATAAATTAAATAAATTTTTAAATATATACTTTATATATTTAATATGATGTGTTAGAAGCATAATTATCAAATCTAGATATTTTGCCATTAAAAACTAAGTGTATTGTGCCTGTAGGTCCATTACGTTGTTTACCTATAATTATTTCTGCTATTCCTTTCATATCTGAATTATCATTATATACTTCATCTCTGTATATGAACATGATTAAATCTGCATCTTGTTCTATTGAACCTGATTCTCTTAAATCAGAATTTACTGGTCTTTTATCTATTCTTTGTTCTGATAATCTATTTAATTGAGATAAAGCTATTATAGGTATTTTAAGTTCTTTAGCTAGTAATTTTAATGATCTTGATATGTCAGCTATTTCTAAGGCTCTATTATCTAGATATGATGATGATTTCATAAGTTGTAGATAATCAATCATTACTAAGCTTAATCCTTTATTTTCTTTATATATTTTTCTTGTTCTAGATCTTACTTCTGTAGGAGTTAATGAACATGAATCATCTATAAAAATATTTTTTCTTTTTTTTAAAATATTAATTGTACTTAATATTCTTATTCAATCATTATTATTTAATTTTCCTGTTTTAATTTTATTTTGATTTACTCTAGATAAAGAAGATATAATTCTTATTATTATTTGTTCAGAAGGCATTTCTAAACTAAATATTAATATAGGTTTATTATATGACATAGCTATATTTTCACATATATTCATAGCAAATGTTGTTTTACCCATTGAAGGTCTAGCTGCGATTATTATTAAATCTGATTTTTGTAAACCAAATGTTTTTTTATTTAAATCGATATATCCTGTATCAATTCCTGTTATTTCTTCACTAGGATTAGTATATAATTTTTTTATTTTTTTTTTTGTTTTTTTTATTATATTAGATATATTTTGAGGTCCTGATGTTTTATTAAATTCTTGTTCTGATATTTTAAATATTTTAGATTCAGCTAAATCTATTAAATCTTTACTATTTTTACCTTTAGAATGAAAACTTGTAGTAATAATTTCGTTAGCTATTTTTATTATTTTCCTAATAGTTGATTTTTCTTTTATTATTTTAGCGTGATAAATAATATTAGTTATATTTAATATATTTTGAGAAATTTGTGCTAGATAATTAAATCCACCAATTAATTTTAAATATTTGTTTTTTTTTAATGATTCTGAAAGTGTAATTAAATCTATTGGTTTATAAGATTTAGATAAATTTTGCATTTCTGAAAAAATTATTTGATGTGATTTTTGAAAAAAATCTTTATAATTAATAATTTCATGTATATATTCTCATTTGTCATTATCTAACATTAATCCACCTAAAACAGATTGTTCTGCTTCTATTGAATAAGGTGGTATTTTATATTTTAATAAATCAATATCATTATTATTTTTAATATTTTTATATTTCATATTTTTAAAATTATAGTTTATAATATTAATTATACATTAATAATAAATTTTAATTTAAATGATACCTGTTAGTTTATATATACATATACCTTTTTGTGTTAAAAAATGTCCTTATTGTTCTTTTTTAAGTTTTATATATTCTAAAAAAAAATTTGATATATATATTTATATTAAAAATATGATTGAAGATTTAAAAAAGGATTTTTTTTTAAAAAATGATAATAGAAATATATATAGTATATATATAGGTGGTGGAACACCAAGTTTGTTATCTATTAAAAATTTAAATTTTTTATTAAAAGAAATTTTTTTAAATTTTTCTTGTAATAAAAATATAGAAATTACATTAGAATCTAATATATCTAGATTTGAAATAAATAAAATACTTTATTATCCTAAAATAGGTATTAATAGATTATCTATAGGAATACAAAGTTTTGATAATAAAATTTTAGAAATTATAGGTAGAAATTATAGATATAAAGATATAATAAAATTTATTCATAATGTAAGTTATAATTTTAATAATTTTAGTATAGATTTAATATATGGTTTTCCTAATCAAAGTATTGATAGTGTTATTAATGATATCTATCATGTTATAGATTTAAATATTCCTCATTTATCTTGATATGAATTAAATATTGAAAAAAATACTTTATTTTATAAATATAAATTTAATAAGAATATATCTAAAATAAATAAAATGTATTTTTTAGGAGATAAAATTCTTAATAAATATGGTTATTATAAATATGAAATATCTTCTTATGTAAAAAAAAAAAAAAACTTTTGTTATCATAATATTAATTATTGATCTTTTGGAGACTATTTAGGTATTGGTTGTGGATCACATGGAAAAATTACTTTATCAGAAAATAAAATATGTCGTTTAATTAAAACATCTAATTTTAATGATTATAATAAAGGGTTGTATATAAAAAAAAAGTTTTTTTTGTGCGTTAAAGATATTATTTTAGAATATTTTATATGTAGATTAAGATTGTTAATTCCTTTAAATATAAAGGATTTTAATTTTTATACTGGATTAAAATTAAAATTTATAAAAAAAAAAATTAAATTAGCTGTAGAAAAAAAATATTTAATTTATAAATATAAAAAAAAAAAGATAATGTTGACTAATTATGGTATTTTATTTTTAAATAATTGTTTAGAAATTTTTATTTAATTTAAATTAATTTTTAATAAATAATTTATATTTTATATTACTAGTTTTTTTTTTTTTGTGTAAATATCATTCTTTAGGAAAGTTAATTGATTTATTTTTTTTATATGTTTCTATATATATAAAAGATTTTTTTTTTAATAAACCATTATTTACTATTAATTTTATTAAAATATTAATTTTATTATATTTATATGGTGGGTCAATAAAAATTAAATTAAATTTTTTTTTGTTTTTTTTTAATCATGATATTATATCAATATTTATAATTGAATACTTTTTTTTATTAATGTTTTTAAAATTTTTAATTATATTTTTAATAGTTTTATATTTTTTTTCTATTAATGTTACATGTTTGACATTCCTTGAAATAGATTCAAGACTTAATATTCCACTTCCAGCAAAGCAATCTAAACATATACGGTTTTTAATATATGGATTTAATCAATCAAATAATGTTTTTCTTATTATACTTAATGTTGGTTTAGTAGATTTATCTTTTAAGATTTTAATTTTTTTTCCTTTTAGTTTTCCAGAAATTATTTTCATATATTTTTTAATTTTAAATAATTTATTGTTTTAAATTATTTTTAAAGTATATTTTATTAATTTATATTGGTATATATATATTATATATATATAATATAATTTATGATATATTAAAATATATTTTATAACTTTATAATATGATAACTATTTTATATGGAAGTTAATATCACTAATTTTAAAATATTTAATTTAAGTAGATTAAATTCTTATATATATAAGGTAAATTCTTTACCAGTTTTATCTTTAGAAAAAGAATATAAATTAATTAATAGATTTTATTATTATGGTGATTTAGATTCAGCTAAGAAATTAGTTCTTTATCATTTGCGTTTTGTTATATATACTGCTAAAAATTATTCAGGTTATGGTTTATCTCAATCAGATTTAATTCAAGAAGGTAGTATTGGTTTAATGAAAGCAGTTAAAAAATTTAATCCTTTTTATGGTGTTAGAGTTATTTCTTTTGCTATTTATTGAATTAAAGCAGAAATACATGAATATATTTTAAAAAATTGAAAAATTGCAAAGGTTGCTACTACTAAATCTCAACGTAAATTATTTTTTAATTTAAGAAAGATGAAGAAAAGAAATGGATGATTCAATAATAAAGAAATTAATATTATTGCAAATAAATTTAATGTTTCTAAAAAAGATGTTATAGAAATGGAATCTCGTATGTTTTCTAAAGATTTAATAATTGATAAAAAAATTGATTCTTATTGTCCGTATTTTTTTTCTTTTATATTAGATAAATATTCTAATTTTACTTATAATTTTGAAAAATTGAATTGAAAAAAATATAATACAAAAAAATTAAAAAAAGCTCTAAGTAATTTAGATGATAGAAGTAAACATATTATAAAATCAAGATGATTATATAGTAAAAAAAAAGCTACTTTAAAAAAATTAGCTTTATATTATTCTATATCTGCAGAAAGAATTAGACAATTAGAAAAAAATGCTATGAAAAAATTAAAATTAGTTTTAGAAAATAATTAATTTTTTATATATTTAAAGTTTAATTTAATAATATTATTTAATAGGTTTATTGTGACTACTATATTAAGTGTTAGAAAAAATAATTTGGTTGTTATGGGTGGTGATGGTCAGGCAACTTTTGGTAATACAATTATGAAAAGTAATGTACGTAAGGTACGTAAACTTTATTATAATAAAATTATTGCTGGTTTTGCTGGTGGTACGGCAGATGCTTTTACTTTATTTGAATATTTTGAAAAAAAATTAGAAATGTATCAAGGACATGTAATTAAATCTGCGGTAGAATTAGCTAAAGATTGAAGAACAGATCATAGTTTAAGAAAATTAGAAGCTTTATTAGCTATTACTGATGTTAAATATTCTTTAATTATTACAGGAAGTGGAGATATAGTTCAACCTGAAAATAATTTAATTGCAATAGGTAGTGGTGGTTCTTATGCTCTAGCTTCAGCTAGAGCTTTATTGGAAAATACTGATCTTGATGCACGTAGTGTAGTTAAAAAATCTTTATCTATTTCCGCAGATATATGTTTATATACAAATCATATTTTTACAATTAAAGAATTAAATTATTAATTTTAATTTAAGGATATTATTTATGTATACAGAAATGACTCCTCAAGAAATTGTTTATGAATTAAATAAATTTATTATAGGTCAAGATAACGCTAAAAAAGCGGTAGCAATTGCATTAAGAAATAGATGACGTAGAATGCAATTGAATGATGATTTTCGTAATGAAATTACTCCTAAAAATATTTTAATGATAGGTCCTACTGGAGTAGGAAAAACAGAAATAGCTCGTAGATTAGCTAAATTAAGTAATTCTCCTTTTATAAAAGTTGAAGCAACTAAATTTACTGAGGTTGGTTATGTAGGTAAAGAAGTTGATTCTATTATAAGAGATTTAGTTGATTATGCTATTAAAATGATTAAGATGAAGGTTATTAAAATTAATATATCTAAAGCTAAAAAAATAGCTGAAGAACGTATATTAAATATATTATTATTAAAAGAAAATATAGATAAAAAAGATTATTCTAAATATGAAATTCAAAGAAAAATATTTTTAGATAAATTACGTGATGGTAGTTTAAATAATAATATTATTGAAATAAATATTTCTTCTTCTTTTGGTATTGAAATAATGTCTCCTCCTGGTATGGAAGAAATGACTAATCAATTACAATCTATTTTTCAGAATATTAGTGGTCAAAAGAAAAAAATGCGTAGATTAAAAATTAAAGATGCTATGCATTTACTTATTGAAGATGAATCAACTAAATTAATTAATTTTGATGATTTAAAACGTAAAGCTATTGATTTAGTGGAACAACAGGGTATAGTTTTTATTGATGAAATAGATAAGGTTTGTAAAAGAGGTGAATCTGCTTCAGATGCTGGTATTTCTAGAGAAGGAGTACAAAGAGATTTATTACCTTTAGTAGAAGGATGTACTGTATCTACTAAATATGGAGTAGTTAAAACAGATTATATTTTATTTATTGCTTCTGGTTCTTTTCAATTTTGTAATCCTAGTGATTTAATTCCTGAATTACAAGGTAGATTACCTATAAAAGTAAAATTAAAAGCTTTAACTGCTAATGATTTTGAGAGAATATTGATTGAGCCTAATATTTCTATTACTTCTCAATATAAAGCTTTATTAAGTGTAGAAGGTGTAGAAGTAATATTTACTGATGATGGTATTAAATGTTTGGCTAATATTTCTTGAAAAATTAATGAAAATACTGAAAATATAGGAGCTAGAAGATTACATACGGTTTTAGAAAAATTAATGGAAGATATTTCTTATAGAGCAAATGATTATAAAGGAAAATCTATTTTAATAGATTCTAAATATGTAAAATCTAAATTATCTAATTCAATAGTAAATGAAGATTTAAGTAAATTTATATTATAATTATTTTTGACATTTTGGACAAAAATATAGGCTTCTTCCATATTTTTTTACTTTTTTAATTTTATATTTACATATGTAACATTTTTTTCCTAATTTTTGATAAACTTTAAGTTTATTTTGAAAAAATCCATAATTATTGTTTATATTTTTATAATTTCTTATTGTTGTTCCTTTATAAAATATGGATTTTTTTAATATTAGTTTAATATTTTTTACTAAATTTTTTATTTTTTTATAATTTAATGTATTTGATTTTCGGTATGGTTTTATTTTAGATAAATATAAACTTTCATTAGCATATATGTTACCGATTCCAGAAATAATTTTACTATTCATAATTAAATTATGAATACAAATTTTTTTTTTAGAGGTTATTTTAAAAAGATATTTGGGATTAAATTTTTTTTTTAATGGTTCTGGACCTAATTTAGAAATTATTTTTTTAATTTTTTTTTTAGATTTGAATAGTAATATGAAACCAAATTTTCTAACATCATTATATCTAATAATTTTATTATTTAATTGTATATCTAAATGATCATGTTTGTTTTTTTTTTTTTTATTATTTAATAATAGTATATTTCCAGACATACCTAAATGAATTAAAATATAATATATATTAGTTTTTATTAATAAATATTTTGCATATCTTTTAATTTTTATTATTTTTTGTCCTTTAATTTTTTTTATTTCTTTACTAATTTTATATTTAAGTTGTTTAGTATATATCAATATTTTGTTAATTTTTTTATTTAAACAATATTTTTTTAGTTCATTTTTAATTGTTTCTACTTCTGGTAATTCTGGCATTTTTATATTAATATTTATAAATATTATTTATATTAACATAGATTTATATTTATAATGTAGATATGAAAAAAAAATTTTGAAGTAAAAATATAGCTATTAGAATAGCTCATTATTATAATATAAAATTAAATTATGATCATTGAATTATAATTTACTATTTTAGGTTTTTTTATTTTAAATATGGAAATTTACCTAATGTTAGAAATTTATTAAATTTTTTGAATAAAAATTATGATAAAAAATATGATAGTATTTATATTTATAAATTGTTTCCTAAAGGTATTATTAGACAAGTTTCTGAAATAGCTTGTTTACCTAATAATGTTCAATGTTTTTAAATTTATTCATCATAATCTATATCTAGAGTAAATTTTATTTTTTTTTTTCATTTTTTTTTTATTTTTTTTATTAAATAAGATAAATCTTTATATGATTTACTTTGTAAAATAATTTGCCATATATATATATTTTTTTTTTTTTTAATTAAAAATGGTTTTAATGTATTTATTTTTTTTTTTTTGGATATGTAATTTATTATTTTATATAATTTATATATATTTTTGTTATATTTTATTCTAATTGAAGATTCATGAACATAAGGTGGATAATTAATTAGTTTTCTTTCTTTTAATATTTTTTCAATAATATATTTATATTTTTTTTTTTTTAGAAAATACTTAAACATATTATGTTTAGGAAATTTAGTTAAAAAAATAATTTTTTGTTTTTTATTAGATTTTATTTTTTTTATAAATAAAGTATATTTTTTTATAAAAATTTCTATTGATTTGTAATTATTAGAATAAAATAAATCATCTATATTAAATATTAATACAATATTAGGTTTAGGTATATTTTTATTTCATATTAATTTTTTTGATATAAATATTTTTTGATTATGTTTTTTTTTAATTTTTGAATTTAAAATTTTAATTTTAATAAAAGGAAATATTTTAATTAATAATTTTTTTAATTTTTTTATATTTCATCCTAATAAATAAAATTTATTTTTTTTACATTTATTACATTTTTTATTTATTGTATTTTTTTTACATTTATAACATTTAAATTTATTTTTTTTTTTGTGTATTATATATTTATTATTACAAGAAAAACATTTTTGTATCAATTTACAATGTTTACATATTATTAAATAATATTTTTTAGTATTTATTAAAATAAATATATATATTTCTTTTTTTATGTATTTATGTAATATTTTTTTTAAAATATTATTAATTTTATTATTATTAATATTAATTATTTTAATATTATTTTTAATTTTTTTATTTTTTATATTTATAAAGTTATATTTTTTTATTTTACTTTTATAAAAACTTTTAATTGATGGTGTTGAAGATCCTAGTAATATTGGAATATTTTCTATTTTTGATCTTAATAAACCTATATTTTTAGAATTATATAAAAATTTTTTTTTTTCTTTATAATATTTACTATCTTCTTCTTCTATTATTATTAAATTTAATTTAGAAAAAGGTGTAAATATAGCTGATCTTGTTCCTAAAATTATTGATATTTTACCATCTAATATTTTTTTTCATATATATATTTTTTTATTATTTGATACTTCAGAACTTAATATTTCTATATTTAAATAAATATATTTATTAATATATTTTTTTATTTTTTTAATTAAATATTTTTTAGGTACTAAAAATAATACTTGTTTATTGTTAAAGAAATTTTTTTTTATTAAATTTATATATATATTTAATCTTTCTTTAAAATTTGAATTTAATAATCATATTTTTTTTTTTTTATATATTTTATTTGTTATTTTAATATATTTATTTTTTATTTTTTTTAAAATTTTACATTTTTTTTTATATTTAAATTTTAAATTATTTTTTTTTTTATTATATTTTGGTATTAAATTAAATAAAAATATATTAAAAGGAATTTGATAATATTTAGATGATATTTTAATTAATTTTAATAATTTTTTGTTTAATATTTTTTTTTTATCTAAAATTTTTGCTATTTTTTTTATTTTAAATTTTTTTTTTATTTTTTTTTTTTTATAAATATTTGATATTATTCCCATTAATTTATAATTTTTTAATGGAACTATAACTCTAGATCCTATATTTAAATTTTTATAACTTTTTGAATAATAAAGTAAATTTTTTACATTTTTTATAGGTAATATTATTTTAATTAAAAACATGTTAAAATATGATTTATATTTAAATTTAAGGAGTTTGATATGAAAAAAGAAATACATCCTAAAATAAATTTATTAAAAGTTAAATGTTCTTGTGGTAATAAAATAAATATTTTTTCTACTTTAAATAAAAATTTTAATATTGATGTTTGTTATAAATGTCATTCTTTTTATACTGGTAAACAAAAGATATCTAATTCTAAAGGTAGAATAGATAATTTAAGAAAACGTTTTAATAAAATTAATTTTAATTTTTCTTAATTTTTAATAAAATTTATACTTTTAATAAAATTGATTTTTGATATTTGTATTTAGTGTTTTTTCTTATATTATAAGGTCTAATTGATGGTTCCGATAAATAATGAAAGTTTATAGTAGCTATTCTTATAAATGGTTTTATTTTTATATTGATACTATTATAATTAAAAATTTCTAATACTAATTTTCCTTCTCATCCTGGATCTATTTTATTTGAAGTTGAATGTATCATTAATCCTAATCTAGCTAAAGATGATATACCATCTATATAACCAACTATATTGTTAGGAAGAATTATATATTCTTTGGTATTAGCTAATATAAATTCTTTAGATTTAATTGTTAAACTTTGATTTTTTTTTAAAATTATTTCTTTTTTTGTTATGTTTTTAATATTATTATTTATTTTTTTTTTACTTTTTGTTAAATCTATTAGAAATTTTTTATTTTTATGAAATTTTTTAAATCTATTTCCTAATTTTATATCGATAGTAGTGCCATTAATATATTTTTTAGATGGTAAAGGATAAATTTTTATAATTTTTTTTTTTATATATTTTTCTATTTCTTTATCTGATAATTGCATTTTAATATTAACCTTTTATTTTATGTATTTTAATACCTAAATTATTAAATTTTTTTTCTATATTTTCATATCCTCTATATATATAATTTATATTATTTATAATTGTTATTCCATAGGCTACACATCCAGCAATAATTAAACTTGCTGTTGATCTTAAATCTTTGGCATTTATTTTTTTTCCAAATATTTTTTTAGTTCCTTCACATAATATTTTATTATTTATTATTTTAATTTTTGCTCCCATTTTAATTAATTCTTTAACATGAGAAATTCTATTTTTAAATATATTTTCTGTAATAATACTTTTTCCTTTAGCTAATGTATTTAAAACAGTTAATTGAGGCTGTAAATCTGTAGGAAAATTAGGATATGGTAATGTTTCTACATTTATTCCTTTTGGTCTTTTTTTACACATATTTAAATTTATAAAATTATTTCCTATTTTAATTTTTGCTCCAGAAAATTTTAATTTTTGTAATACTAATTTTAATAAATTAGCATCAGTATTATAACAGGTAATTTCTCCTTTAGATATAGCAGAAGCTATTAAATATGTTCCTGTTTCTATTCTATCAGGTATTATTTTATATGTTCCTCCATGTAATTTTTTAACACCTAATATTTTAATAATATTTTTTTCTTTATATGCTACTTTAGCTCCTAAAGTATTTAAAAAATTTATTGTGTCTAAAACTTCAGGTTCTTTAGCAGAATTATTTATTATTGTTACTCCTGGGGTTAGAATAGAAGCTAAAATTATAGTTAATGTTGCACCTACACTTATTTTAGGTAAGTTTATAACATTAGATGTTAGTGTTTTTTTTTTTAATTTTATAATTATATAATTATCTTTGTAACTTATTAAAGCACCTAATTTTTTTAATCCATATAAATGTAAATCTATTGGTCGTTTGCCTATTTTACATCCTCCAGGCATATACATTATTATTTTTTTAAATTTTATTAATATTGGACTTATTAATCATATTGATGCTCTTGTTTTTTGAATTAATTTTTTAGGGAAAAATATATTTTTAATATTTTTGCTATTTAATATTAATGATTTATTTTTTTTTATTTTTACACCTATTTTATTAAATAATTTTAATGTAATATATATATCTTTAATATTAGGAATATTTTTTATTTTTATATCTTCATTAACTAGTAGTGAAGCAAATAATATAGGTAATGCAGAATTTTTGGAACCTGATATTTTTATTTCTCCTTTTATTTTGTTAGGTCCAAATATTTTAAATTTTTCCATTTTATTTTTATTTTAATATTTAATAATATTTAATATTTTTATAAAATTTTCTATTTTCCAAGAATATTTACCGATTAATATTCCATTAACATTTTTATTTTGTATTATTTCTAAAATATTTTTATTATTTATTGATCCTCCATAAATTATTTTAATATTGTTAATTATATTTTTATTTATGGAAGATAAATATTTTAATATATATTTATGTATTTTATTAATATGATTTATGTTAGCATTTTTACCTGTTCCTATTGCTCAGATAGGTTCATATGCAATAATAGTATTATTTAATAAATTAATATTATTATTTTTTATTAAATAATCTATTTGTTTTTTACATATAATTTTACTTTTTCCTTCATTATATTCTTTAATATTTTCACCTATACATATTATAGGGATAAGATCTAATTTTTTTGCTATAATTATTTTATTAAGAATATGTTTATTTTTTTCTTTGTGATATTTTTTTCTTTCTGAATGTCCTAAAATAACATATTTAGTTTTAATATCTTTTAACATTTTACCTGATATTTCACCAGTAAATGATCCTGATAAATTATTATCCATATTTTGAGATACTAATTTAATATTAGTATTTTTAATTAATAATTTAGTAAAATATAAATATATTAATGGAGGTGCTATTAATATATTATATTTTTCTAAATTAATATTTTTTTTTAGTTTTTTGATATATTTTTTAATATAATTTAAATTACCATTTAATTTAAAATTTATTATAATAATTTTTTTATTCATATTTTTATTGTTATTATTTGATGTTTTATTTTTATTATACCAAAAAAAAGTATTTTTTTTTTAAATATGTTAACATTATATAATATAACTAATTATATTTAATAATATGTATGAACATAATCCTGCTTTTTTAAATAGAATAAATGAGTTTTTAAATATAAAAAAAAATGGTATTTATATAGATTGTACTTTAGGTTGTGGAAATTATTCCATAGAAATTTTAAAATTTTTATCTGAAAAAGGTAAATTATTTTCTTTTGATATAGACCCTAAATCTGTATTGATTAATTTTAATAAAATAAAGGATAATCGTTTTACTATTATTAATAGTAATTTTTCTTATATGGAAGATTATATTAATAATTTAAATTTATCTAAAAAAATTAATGGAATTATATTTGATTTGGGTTTATCTTCTTCACAATTAGATGATCCTAGTAGAGGTTTTTCTTTTTTAAAAGAAGGACCATTAGATATGCGTATGAATCAAAATAAAGGAATTACTGCTAAATATTGAATTAATAATGCAAATGAAAAAGACATTTTAAATGTTATTAAAAGTTATGGTGAAGAAAAATATGCTTTTAATATAACTAAAAAAATTATTTTTTTTAGAAAAAAAAAAAAATTAAGCACTACTTTTGATTTAATTAAAATAATTAAATCTGTAGTTAAAAAAAATTGTATTAAATCTTTTGCTAGAGTTTTTCAATCTATAAGGATTTTTATTAATGATGAATTAAATTCTTTAATTAAAGGTTTAAAATCAGCTTATAATATTTTATCTCCTAAAGGAAGATTAGTGGTAATTAGTTTTCATTCTTTAGAAGATAGAATAGTGAAAAATTTTATTAGAAAAAAATCTAATATAAATTTTTATTTATTACCAGATATTCCTTTAACTGATAAACAAATAAATGAAATGTATTTTTGTAAAATGAATAATTTAGGTAAGTATAAACCTTTAGCAGAAGAGATTAATTTAAATAATAGAATTAGAAGTGCTATACTTAGAGTGGCTGAAAAAAAGTAAATTTATTATATTTATGATATTTTTTTTTAAAAAAATTAGTTTAAATGAATTATTATCTAAACATTTTTATATTAATAAATTACCTAATATTTTTTTATCTGGTATTTCTAATGACAGCCGTTTGATAAAAAAAGGTAATTTATTTGTAGCTATTAAAGGTCATGTTTATAATGGTAAAAATTTTATTTTACAAGCTGTATTAAATGGTGCTATAGCTGTTTTAACCTATTCTAACATTAAAAAGTCATATTATTTATTTAATTTAAAATATAATATTTATATATTTTATTTAAAAAATTTTAATAATTTATTACCTGATATAGTAGCTAAATTTTATGATTATCCTAGTAAAAATTTAATTTCTGTTGGTGTTACTGGTACTAATGGTAAAACTACTGTAGTTTATCTTTGTTCTCAGTGAACTTATTTATTAGGTTATAAAAGTTGTATGTTAAGTACTATAGGTAATGGTTTTTATAATAATTTATATTTTTCTTCAAATACTACTAGTTCTTGTTTTGAAATAAATAATTATCTTAAATATTTTAATAAAAATAAATGTGATTTTGTTTTTATTGAGGTTTCATCTCATTCTTTAGCTCAAAATAGAGTAAAATCTATTTTTTTTTCTTCTGCTGTATTTACTAATTTATCATTAGATCACTTAGATTATCATATAAATATGAAAAATTATGAATTAATAAAATGAAAATTATTTTCTGAATATAAAATTAAAAATTTAATTATAAATATAGATGATAAAATAGGATTTAAATGATTTAATAGTAAATTATTAGATAATATTAATGTAATACCTGTTACTTTTAATTTAAATTATATTAAATTATTTAAATATAGATGAATATATTTAAAAAAAATAGAATATTTTGGTTTTTTGAAAAAAATTCATTTTATTTCTTCTTGAGGTTCAGGAGTAATAAAATTATTTCTTATTGGTTATTTTAATATTAAAAATTTTTTTCTTAGTTTTGTTTCTTTATTATCTTTAGGAATTAAATTAAAAGATTTGGTTTATAGTAGTAGATATTTGAATCTTCCTAAAGGACGTATGGAATTTTTTAAAAATAAAGATACACCTTTAGTTGTTATTGATTATGCTCATACTCCTGTAGCATTAAAAAATGTTTTATTAGAATCTAGAAAATATTGTAAAGAAAAATTATGGTGTGTTTTTGGATGTACTGGTAATAGAGATAAAAATAAAAGATCTATTATGGGTAATATAGCTAAAAAATATTCTGATTTAGTAATTATTACTAATGATGATCTTTATTTTGAAAATGAATTATCTATTTTAAATGATATTAAATTAGGTATAAATAATTTTAGTAATGTTTATATAATTTTAAATCGTGAGTTAGCTATTAAATTTGCTATTCAAAATTCATCTAAAAATGATGTTATATTAATAGCTGGAAAAGGTCATGAAGAATTTAATTTTTTTTTAAATAAAAAAATTAAATATTCAGATAGGTTTTTAGTTTCAAAATTATTAGGAATATAATTTTATGTTTATATTGAGTTTATTAAAGATAGCTAGTATTACTAAAGCTATATTAATTGGTAAAAATTTATTTATTAGAAATATTACTATTGATACTAGAGTAGATGAAATAAAAGATTCTTTATTTATTGTTATTAAAGGAAATAATAGTATTAATTTTATATGTTCTGAAGCTATAAAAAAGGGTGCTTTAGCTATACTTTCTGAATATTATTTTCCTATTAATATATCTCAATTAATAGTTAATAATTCTAATTTAGCTTTATCTGATATAGTTAGTTGATTAAGAAGTAGAGTTAATACTAAATTTTTATCTTTAACTGGATCTACTGGTAAAACTACAGTTAAAGAAATTACTGCTAATATTTTAAATCAATCTGGTAAAACTTTATTTAATTTTTCTAATAATAATAATTATTTAGGTATTTGTTTTACTTTATTAAATTTATATAAATTTTGTTATAAATATTCTGTTTTAGAATTTGGAGCAGATAAAATTAATGATATAGATGATTTATCTAATTTAGTTAAACCTGATATAGTTTGTGTTACTAATATAAGTATTTCTCATTTAACAGGATTTAAAAATTTTTTAAATATTATTAATTGTAAAGGTAAAATTTTCAAATATTTACCATCTAATGGTATTATTATATTGAAAGATAATTATTATTTAAATAATTTTTGAAAAAAATATTTTTTAAATAAAAAGAAAATATTCATTTCTTTTAATTATTTAGTTAAAAAAGAAAATTATATTTCTTTATATAATATTAAAGTTAAATCATGGGGAAGTTATTTTACTTTAGTTACTTGTTCTGGTAGTATAAATGTATTTATAAAACTTTTAGGTATTCATAATGTTTTAAATTCTTTATTTGCATCAGCTTTATCTTATTCAATTAATATATCTCTTTTAGATATTAAAGTTGGTTTAGAAAGTTGTAAACCTATTAAAGGAAGATTATATCCTATAATTTTGAAAAAAAATAAAATAATTTTAGATGATACTTATAATTCTAATCCTAGATCTTTATATTATAGTATATTATTTTTACAAAAATGTTTAGGATATAAAGTTTTAGTTGTAGGAGATATGATGGAGTTAAGTTATATGTCTGTATACTATCATATTAAAATTGGTAATTTATTGAGAAATTTTTTTTGTATTAACAAAATATTAAGTATAGGTAAATATAGTTTTTATATTAGTAAATATAGTTTATTAGGAGAACATTTTAAACATTTTAATGATTTAATATTACGTTTAAAATATATATTAAATATTTATGATGAAATAACTGTTTTAATAAAAGGATCTCGTATTTTTAATATGGAAAAAGTAGTATATTCATTGTAAATTATATTTTAAAAAATTGAGGGTTTTATTTGATTAAAATATTATTATCTTTTTTTTTTTCTTTTTTTATATCTTTTTTTTTAATTAAATATTTTTTAATATTTTGTAATAAATATAATATTTATGGTATAAATCGTAAAATAAATATTAATAATAAAATAATTAAAAAAAAAAACATTCCAACTATGGGTGGATTTATAATATTTATAAATTTTATATTAATTTCTTTAATATTTTTAAATTGATATAATATTAGTATATTAATATTAATTTTGTTTTTTATTATAAATTTTATTATTGGATTTTTAGATGATTTTTTAAAAATTTATTTTAAAAATAATAAAGGTTTGTCTATATTACAAAAGTTTTTTTTACAAAATTTATCTATACTTTTTTTTATTTATTTTTTAGTACATAAAAATATTTATGTTAGTTTTGAAAAAATATATTTTATTAATTTTTATTATATAAATTATTTTTATTATATTACATGATATATATTATTAGTAATTGGAATTAATTCAATTAATTTTACTGATGGTTTAGATGGTTTAGTTATTTTCCCATTATTATTAGTATTTTTGTTTTTATTTATAGTATCTTTATTTAGTTCTAATTTATATTTATCTAAATTTTTTAATATTATATATATACATTATGCTAAGGATTTATGTATTATTATTAGTACAATGTTAGGTTCATGTTTAGCTTTTTTTTCTTTTAATTTTTTTCCAGCAAAAATTTTTTTAGGTGATATTGGTTCTTTATCTATTGGTTCTTTAGTAAGTGCTATATTTATAATTTTACATAAAGAATTTTATTTTTTTATAGTAGGATTATTATTTAATATAGAATTTTTTTCTGTTATTTTGCAGATTTTTTTTTTTAAATTTTTTAATAAACGTATATTTTTAATGACACCTATACATCATCATTATGAATTAAAAAAATGTTCTGAAATTAAAATAGTTTCTAGTTTTTGAATTATTTCTTTATTTTCTTTTTTTATTTCTATTATATATTTTTTTAAGGTTGTTTAAATGTTTAATTATTATAATAAAAATATTGTTATTTTAGGTGCAGGCATTACTGGTATTTCATGTGTTAATTTTTTTATTTCTTTAGGTATTTATCCTAAATTAATAGATAATAATTTTATTGATGTTAATTTAATTCCTAAAGGAATAGATTTTAGTTTTGGAGGTTTTAATGGTAAATGAATATTAAATTCTGATTTAATTATTATTAGTCCTGGTATTTCTTCTAATAATTATTGAGTTAAAAAAGCTAAAGATAATGGTATAGAAATTATTAATGATATAGAAATATTTTGTAGAGAAGTAAAATCTTCAATAATAGCTGTTACAGGAACAAATGGAAAGAGTACAGTAGTATCAGTTTTATTTGAGATATGTAAATTAAATGATATGAAAGTTTCTTTAGCTGGAAATATAGGTATTCCAGTTTTAAATGTATTAAAAAAAAATAGTGATATTTATATTTTAGAGCTTTCTAGTTTTCAATTAGAATATGTTTCTACTTTAAAAACTTTTTGTTCTACTATTTTAAATATTAGTGTTGATCATTTAGATAGATATCCTAATGGAATACATGATTATATATTTAGTAAATTAAATATTTTTAGTAGTTGTAAATATTGTATTGTAAATATTGATGATAAAATATCAATTCCTTGTAATTTTTATGAAAAAAATATTATTACTTTTGGTTTAAGTAGATCTATTTATAATATTAAATTATTTAAAAATAATATTTTTTTAAGTAAAAATAACAATATTATTATTAATGTAAAAGATATTTTTTTAATTGGTTGATTTAATTATTTAAATTTATTAGTTGTTATTATTATTGCAGATATATTGAAAATACCCAGAAAGATAACTTTAAAAATTATTTCTAATTTTAAAGGTTTACCTCATAGATTTAATATAATAAGTAAAAAAAATGGAGTTATATGAATTAATGATTCTAAATCTACTAATATAAATAGTACTATATCAGCGTTAAAAAATCTTCCTTATGTTAATGGTAAAATTTGACTTTTATTAGGTGGAGATTATAAGTTAGTTAATTTTAATCTTTATCTTAAACCTTATTTATTATTATATAGGAATTTATTTATATGTTGTTTTGGTCAAAGTAAAGATATTATATATAATTTATTACCTAATATTTCTATTAAATTTAATACTTTGCATGAAGTTATATTATATATAATTAATTATGTTAAATTTGGAGATATAGTTTTATTATCTCCTGCTTGTTCTAGTTTAGACCAATATTTAAATTATAAAGATAGAGGCAATCAATTTGAATATTTAGTTAAAAAATATATTTAATTAAGGTTTTTAAAATGAATTTAAAACGTTTAATGGTTATAACAGGTGGTACTGGTGGGCATATTTTCCCTGGTTTAGTTATTTCTAAATATTTTATTAATAAAGGTTGTTTAATTAAATGAATAGGTAGTTCTAATAGGTTGGAATCTAAGTTAGTTCCTAATTGAGGTTTTAATATTGATTTTATTGACATACCTAAATTATTTAAAATAAATTTTTTTTTAGATATTTTTAAAATTTTAAAGGTATTTAATTTAATTATAAAAAAAATAAAACATTGAAAACCTAATTTAGTATTAGGGTTTGGTGGTTATATATCTTTTTATGGAATATTATCAGCATGATTATGTGGTGTGCCTACTATGATACATGAACAAAATTCTGTTGTTGGTTTATCTAATAAATTTTTATATTATATTTCTGATATTGTAGTTCAAGCATTTCCTAATACTTTTAATTCTAAAGTTACAACTGTAGGTAATCCTATTAGAGAAGAAATATTATTTATTCCTAAACCTAAAGAAAGATTATTAAAACGTAAAGGTAATATTAATGTATTAATATTAGGTGGTAGTCAAGGTTCATGTGTTATAAATAATATTATATTTAATTTATTTGATATTTTTAAAAAAAAAAATTTTTTTTTTTTACATCAAGTAGGTTATTTAAATTATAATAATTATATTAATAATAATAGATATAAAGGATACTATAATTATAGTATAGTAAGTTTTATAAATAAAATTGAAAAAGCTTATTATTGATGTGATTTAATAATATCTAGATCTGGTGCATTAACAGTAAGTGAAATTAGTTCAGTTGGAATTGCTTCTATTTTAATACCTTATGTACATAGAGATAAACAACAATATTTAAATGCTAAATTTTTAGAAAATGTAGGTGCATCTATAATTATAGATGAAAATAATTTAGATGTTTATAATTTAAGTGAAATTATTTTGAGTTTAGATAGAAAAAAATTATATAATATGGCTAATAAAGCTTATATTAATAGAATTAAATATTCTAATGAAAAATTTGTTAATGAAATTTATAATTTTTAATTTTTATTTTTATATATATGAATAATTATTTTAGATTAAATAATATTTTTTTAAATATTGATAAAAGTAATTTTATAATACATTTTATTGGTATAGGTGGTTGTAGTATGTCTAGTATAGCTGAATTTTTATTTTTATCTGGTTATAAAATTACTGGGTCAGATATTAAATTAAATGATAAAATAAATTATTTATCTTCTTTAGGTATTAAAATTTATAATTATCATTCTAAAAAAAATATACTAAATACTAATTTAGTAGTTTATTCTTCAGCTATTAATTTAAATAATCCTGAAATTTTGGGAGCATATTTTAATAATATTCCAGTTATAAAAAGAATTGAAATATTGAATGAATTAGTTAAATTTTATTATTCTATTACAGTTGTAGGTAGTCATGGTAAAACTACTACTACAGCTTTAATATTTGATATATTATTTTCTCATGAATTAAAAGTTAATTGTATAAATGGTAGTTTAATAAAATCTATAAATTCTTCTATTTATTTAAGTAGTAGTAAATATTTTTTATTGGAAATAGATGAAAGTGATAAAATTTTTTTAAATTTTCATCCTACTATAATAGTATTAACTAATATTGATATGGATCATATAAATAATTATGATAATAAATTCGAAAATTTAATTAATTCTTTTTTACTTTATTTAAAATATGTTCCTTTTTATGGATTTATTATAGCATGTGTAGATGATCCTATAGTTAGAAAAATAATATATAGTAATTTTTTTCAATGTAAAATAGTTACCTATGGTTTTAGTTATGATGCTGATTATAGAATTGTAAATTTTTTTCAAGATAAAAATATAAGTTTTTTTAATTTATTATTAAAAAATAAAAATGAAATTAATTTATCTTTAAATATGTATGGTAAGCATAATGTTTTAAATACAGTAGCTGCTATAAGTTTATTAGATAGCTTAAAAAAAATTAATTATTTAGTTTTAAAAAATAAAATAAGTAATTTTAAAGGTATATATCGTAGATCAGAATGTATTGGAAATTTTTTATTAAAAAATAAAAATATTTTAATTAAAAATATATTAATTTTTTTTGATTATGGACATCATCCTACAGAAATAAATTGTAATTTAAATTCTATTAAAAATAGTTATTTAAATAGAAGAATAATTATGATTTTTCAACCTCATAGATATACTAGAACTATTAATTTATTAAATGATTTTATTTTTGTTTTATCTAAAATAAATATTTTATTATTATTAGATATTTATTCAGCTAATGAAAATATATTATCTAATTTTAATAGTTCTATTATTGTTTCATCTATATATGATAAATATGGTTACGTTAATTCTTTTTACGTAAAAAAGATGGATAAAATTTTTTTTTATTTAATTAATTTAATTAAAGATAATGATATTATTATATTTCAAGGTGCTGGAGAAACAGATGTTATTCTGTCAAATTTTTATTTTAAATATTTAGTAAAAGAAGAAAATGAAAATTAAAAATATAGCAGTATTTTTAGGTGGAGATTCTTGAGAAAGAGATGTTTCTATAAAATCTGGTTATAATATTGTAAAATCTTTATTGGAAATGAATTTTTCTGTTTATCCTATTGATATAAAATATTTATCTTGAAATATTTTTTTAAAAAAAAAAATTGATAAAGTTTTTATTTCTTTACATGGTAAATTTGGAGAAGATGGATCTATACAAGGTTTTTTGGAAACATTAAATATACCTTATACTGGTAGTAATGTTTTTGCTTCTTCAATTTCTATAAATAAATTTTTAACTAAATTATTAGTACGTAATTTAAATATAAATATAATACCTGATTTTTTAATTAATAGTTTTAATTTTAATAAATATTGTTCATTAGATTCATTAAATAATAATTTTTGTAAAAAAATATTTAATATTTTAGGTTTTCCTATTTTAATTAAACCTAATAAATCTGGATCTAGTATTGGTGTTAAAATTATAGATAATATAAATAGTTTAAAATTATATTTATCAAATTATTATAAAAAATATGGTGATATATTAATAGAAAAATATATATTAGGAGATGAATATACTGTTGGAATATTAAATAAAAAAGTTTTACCTATTATTAAAATTAATCCAAAAAATAATTTTTATGATTATAAATCTAAATATTTAGTTAAAAGTAAATATTGTTATCCAAATGGATTAAAAAAAAATATTGAAGATATTTTAATTAAAAATTCTTTAGATATATGAAATTTATTAGAATGTAGAGGTTGTATTAGAATAGATTATTTAGTAGATAAAAATAATAGTGTTTGATTTTTAGAGTTAAATACTATACCTGGTATGACTAATTTTAGTTTAGTTCCTTTTGCTGCTAAAATTATTGGAATAAATTTTAATAATTTAATTAAGGAAATTCTTTATGCGTAAATTTTTTACTTTTATATTTTTAAAATAATTATGTTTAAATATATTAATAAAAAAATATTAGTTAGCTTGGAAATAGGTTCGTATAATTTGAAATCTTTAATAAGTGAAATTTTACCTAATAAAAAGTTATCTATTTTAGGTGTTAGTGTTTCTAAAACAAAAGGTATTAAAAATGGGAAAATATATAATGTTAGTTTATTTATTAAATGTATTAAAAACGTAATAAATAAAATTGAAATTTTGTCAAAATTTAAGATTAAATCTTTGTTTTTAATAATTTCTGGTAATTATATTCGCTATATTTATGAATATGGAATAATATTATTAAAAGGAAAAGAAATAACTAAACATGATATTAATAAAGTTATTAAAATAGCTAAATCAATAAAATTATCTGATAAATATTCTATTTTGCATGTTATTCCTATAGAATATGTTATAGATACTCATAAAGGAATTAAAAATCCTTTAGGATTATCTGGTAAAAGAATGAAGGTAAAAGTTTTATTAATTATTTGTAATAAAAATATTATAGATAATTTTATAAAAATATTTTTTTATTTAAATATTAAAATTGTTAAAATTATATTTTCTGGTTTAGTGGCTAATTATGGTCTTTTAAATAAAGAAGAAAAAGAATCAAATGTTTATTTAATAGATATAGGTTCTAATTTAACAACAGTTAGTTATTATCATTTGAATACTTTATTTTGTTTTAAAATTTTTCCTTATGGAGGTAATTTAGTAACTAATGATATTTCTTATTTATTAAATTTATCTAAATTAGATTCAGAATTTATTAAAGTTAATTATGGTTGTTTAGATATATTTTTATATAATAAAAAAAAAAATATTAAAATATTTGATTTTATAATTAAAAATAATTTTTCAGAAGATTTTTTAGAAAAAACATTATTTGATATAATTAAATTTAGGTATATGGAAATTTTATATTTAATTAATAAAGAAATTTTAAAATTACAAAATAATTTTTTTATAAATAATAAATATCATAATTTATGTAATATTATTTTATATGGTGGTTTTTCTGAAATTCCTGGTTTATTAGATTATGCTAAAAAGATTTTTCAATTTAATGTTCGTATTGGTACTCCAAAAAAATGTATAAATAATATTTCTTATGTATTAAAAGATAAAAATATATTTATTTCATCTTTTTCAAATATTATTGGTTCTTTGTTGTATATTAAAAATATATATTTAAATAATAATTTAGATAATTTTTTATCTCCTAAAAAAGTTTTTTTTATGAAAAGAATTTGGGATTTTTTTTTTAATAGAACGTAAATAGATTGTTTTATTTTTAATATATGGAGGTTGAAATGATATTTGATTCAACAAAAATTAATAATATTGTTATTAAAGTTATAGGTATTGGTGGTGGTGGTGGTAATACAGTTAATTATATGTTTAATAAATGCATGGAGGGTATAGATTTTTTTGTAATCAATACTGATATTCAAGATTTATCAAAAATATCTGTAAAAAAAAAAATTCAAATAGGAAAAAATATTACTAGAGGTTTAGGAGCTGGATCTAATCCAGAAATAGGTAAAAATTCTGCTGAAGAAGATAAAAATATTCTTAAGTCTATATTAAGTGGAACGGATATGTTATTTATAACTTCTGGTATGGGTGGTGGAACTGGAACTGGAGCTTCTCCTGTTATAGCTAGTATTGCTAGAGAACTTAAAATTTTGACTGTAGCAGTTGTAACAAAACCTTTTTCATTTGAAGGTGAAAAACGTATGAATTTTGCAAATGATGGTATTTATGAATTATCTAAATTTGTTGATTCTTTGGTAATATTACCTAATGATAAATTACTTAAAGCTTTTAATAAAAATATTTCTTTGTTAGATGCGTTTAATTCTATTAATGATATATTAAAAAATATTATTCAAGGTATTTTTGAATTAATAACCAAACCTAGTTTAATAAATGTAGATTTTGCTGATGTATGTACTGTTATGTCTAAAATGGGTTTTTCTATGGTTGGGACAGGTTTTTCTAGTGGAAAAGATAGAGCTATGAAAGCTATAGAACTAGCAATTTCTAGTCCTTTACTTGAAGATATTGATTTATCTTCTGTTAAAGGTATTTTAGTAAATATAAGTTCTGGTTTAGATTTAAAATTAGAAGAATTTGAAATTATAGGTAATTCTATTCGTTCTTTTTCTTCTAAGAAGACTATAATAGTAGTAGGAACATCTTTAGATCCTGAAATGGATGGTAAAATACGTGTTACACTTATAGCTACTGGTGTTTGTTTTAGTAATCATATTAAAATATTTTCTAGTAAAAATAAGACAAATTTTTTAAATAAAAATAATGATAAAAAATCTTCATATATTGAAAAAGAAAAATTTTTAAATTCTTTTTTAGGTAATAAAGATATTGATTTACATGATTTTAATATACCTACTTATATACGTAAAAAAAATTAATTTTTATTTAATTTTGGGTTTATTTTTATTAAAATATTTTTAATTTTTTTTTTTTTAAATAATTTTAAAATTTTTTTTTTTTTTTGTATTAAAAAAATTTTTAAAATTATATCTGATACTTCTATTATTATATTATAATTATTAATATTAATAATTGAAAAATTTTTATTAGTTTTATAAAGTATTTTTTTTTTTATTTTTTTTTTAAAAAAATTTATTAGATTTAATTTATTAATTAATTTATTTAATAAGTTATTTTTTTTTTTTTTTATTATTTCTGTAATTAGTAAAATATTTTTTTTATTTTTCATTAGTGTTTTTTTATATAAAATATATTATAATTAATATTTAAATATTATATATTATTTTGGTTATAAATAATTTCATGAGATATGTTTATTAAGTTATTTTCTTATTTATTTGGTGAAAAAAATCAAAAAAAAATTTTTGATTTTAAAAAAATTGTTAAAGAAATTAATTCTTTAGAAAAAAAGTATATAGAATATTCTGATATTAAATTGAAATATAATACTTTTATATTTAAAGATTTATTATTATCTGGTAAAAATATAGATTTAATTATTCCTGATGTTTATGCTAATATACGTGAAGCTATAAAAAGAGTTTTCGGTATTAGATTATTTGATGTTCAATTATTAGGTGCAGTAATATTACATAATAGATGTATTGCTGAAATGAAAACTGGAGAAGGTAAAACTATTACTGCTACTTTACCAGCTTATTTAAATTCTTTATTAGGGAAAGGTGTTCATATTGTTACTGTTAATGATTATTTAGCTAAAAGAGATTTTAGTTATAATTATAAACTTTTTAATTTTTTGGGACTTAATATAGGTTTAAATTTATCTAATATGTCTTTATTGGATAAAAAAAAAGCTTATTTAGCAGATATTACTTATGGAACCAATAATGAATATGGTTTTGATTATTTACGTGATAATATGGTTTTTTTTAAAGAAGATAAAGTTCAAAGAAAAATATTATATTATGCAATTTTAGATGAAGTTGATTCTATACTTATAGATGAATCTAGAACTCCTCTAGTAATTTCTGAATCTACAGAAAGTGATTCTTTTTTATATTTTAAAATTAATAAAATTATTCCCTCTTTAATAAAAGAGGATAAAAATGTTTTAAAAAAAAATAATGGTGATTTTGTAGTAGATGAAAAATTTAGACATGTTTTTTTTACTGAAAGGGGAATAAAAAAGATTGAATATTTATTGTTTAAAAATAAAATTTTAAGTAAAAATGATAAACTTTATACTCCTAATAATATTAGGATAATGCATTGTGTTATTACTTCTTTGAAAGCTTATTATTTGTATAATAAAAATATAGATTATTTAGTTGAAGATAATAATGTAGTTATAATTGATGAACATACAGGTAGAATAATGAAGGATAGAAGATGGTCCGATGGTTTACATCAAGCAATAGAAGCTAAAGAAAATGTGGAAATTAAAAGTGAAACTAGTATTTTATCTTCTATTACTTTTCAAAATTATTTTCGTTTATATGAAAAATTATCTGGTATGACAGGAACTGCGTTAACAGAATCATCTGAATTTAAATATATTTATGATTTAGATACAATATCTGTTCCTACTAATAAACCTATGATTCGCAAAGATTATCCTGATTTAGTTTTTATAACAGAACAAGAGAAAATTAATGCTATTATAAAAGATATATTATTTAGAAAAAAAAGAAATCAACCAGTTTTAGTTGGAACTATTTCAATAGAAAAATCTGAAGTTATTTCTTCTATATTATGTAAATTAGGTGTTAAATTTAATGTATTAAATGCTAAATTTCATAGTTTAGAAGCTGATATTATTGCTCAAGCAGGAAAACCTGGTTCTGTGACTATAGCTACTAATATGGCTGGAAGAGGAACTGATATAATATTGGGTGGAAATTTATTTAGAGAGATTTCTTATTTAAAAGATGATAATAAAATAAATTTTTTAAAATTAAAATGAAAAAAAAACCATGATTTAGTAGTTAATTTAGGTGGTTTACATGTTATAGGAACTGAAAGACATGAATCACGTAGAATTGATAATCAATTAAGAGGAAGATCTGGTAGACAAGGTGATCCTGGTTCATCTAGATTTTATGTTTCTATGGAAGATAATTTAATGCGTGTTTTTTCTTCTGAAAATGTAGTTTTTTTTATGCGTAAATTAGGAGTAAAATACGGAGATTCTATAGAACATTATTGAATTACTAAATCTATAGAAAGAGCTCAAAAAAAAATTGAGAATAGAAATTTTGATTTTAGAAAACAATTATTAGAATATGATGATATATATAATGATCAAAGAAAGATTGTTTTTTATAAAAGAAATATTTTTTTATATTCAAAAAATATTAGTTTATTTTTCAAGAAAGATATACTTAACAGAGTTTTAAAAAATTTAGTAAATATTTTTTACCAAAATAGGGATTTATTTTTAAAATATTGTAAAGATTTAAATATTAAAACTTTTTTTTTAGGTATAGATAAATTTAATTCATTAGATTTAAAAAAAAGACTATTAAATGAAATTTTTTTTTTATATGATAAAAGAAAAAATTTTTTTGATTTAAATGTTTTAAATGATAAAATTAAAAATATTTTATTAGTTACTTTAGATTTGTTTTGAAAAGAATATTTATATGCTATAGAAAATTTAAAAGAAAGTATATATTTACGTAGTTATGCTCAAAAAGATCCTAAACAAGAATATAAAATAGAGTCATTTAAAATGTTTTCTAATATGTTAAATGATTTTTATTATGAAGTCGTTAAAATTATTATTAATTTACCTTTTTAAAAGTTTATTTATATTATTTTATGTATTATATTATTTATTTTGTTAGATATTTTTTTTATATTTTTGTAAAAATCTTTTTTTGAATTTATATTGGATTTATCTGATATTATTTTAATACATATAAATGGTTTTTTAAAAAAATAACATGTTTGGGCTATTGATGTAGATTCCATATCTACAGATAAATAGTTTGGAAAATTTTTTATTATTTTATTATTTTTATTTATAAATTTATCTCCTGAAATTATTTTACCTATGTTTATTTTTTTGTTTTTTAGTTTTTTTTTAATTTTTTTAATTAAATATTTATCACATGTAAAATGTTTTGGGTAATTTG
Organism: Candidatus Stammera capleta; assembly: GCA_036689365.1. Taxonomy (GTDB): domain Bacteria; phylum Pseudomonadota; class Gammaproteobacteria; order Enterobacterales; family Enterobacteriaceae; genus Stammera; species Stammera capleta_AO. Next base: position 130,155 of record CP144805.1, read on the forward strand.
GTATTTGTCCTATTTTGTATCCAAATTCGGTAATATCAACATCATAATATTTAGTTTTACAAGCTATAATTATATTTTGATAATTTATTTTTTTATTTAATGATCCACTAGTACCTATATTTATAATATATTTAATATTAAAATTTTGTATTAATAATGTAGTTGATATTGCTGCATTTACTTTTCCTATACCTGATTTTATTAAGACTATTTTTTTTTTATTTATATATCCTAAAATTATTTTTTTATAATTTATGTATTTATATTTTTTATTTTTTATTTTTTTTTTTATTTTTTTTATTTCTTCTTTAATAGCTATTATTATTCCTATCATAAATTAACCTTTTAGATATGTTATTTAATATATTTTAAATTATTTTATTTTTTTTTAAAAGAAAAATTTGTTTTTAATTAATAGATATATTTAATGAATGTTATTTTAAGTTTTTTTTGTAAAAATAATGAAATTATAATTAAATATTTGTTTTTAAATATTAAATTATTTATTTAATTTATAATGTTATTTAAATATTTAAATTTTATTTTTATTAAATAATATTTATATAAATAAATTTTATATTAATTATTTTTTTATATTTATTAAAATATATTATTTAATTATAAAATATTATTAAATAATATTTATTATTAAGATATTTTTAAAATTTCTGTTTATTATATTAATTTAATTTTTGTGTAAATTAATTTTTTAAAATTAAATTTATGAAAGAATATAATGTTTTATCTTTAAAATGAAGGCCTAAATTATATTGTGATTTTTTAGGTCATGATAGTGTAGTAAAAATATTAATTAATAGTTTAAAATTTAACAAAATTTATAATTCTTATTTATTTTATGGTCCTAGAGGAGTAGGTAAAACTAGTTTAGCTCGTTTATTTTCAAAGAGTTTAAATTGTAGATTAGGAGTTACTACTATTCCTTGTAATAAATGTAATAATTGTATTTCTATTAATTTAGGAAAATCTGTAGATGTTATGGAAATAGATGCTGCTTCAAGAACTAAAATAGAAGAAACTAGAGATTTTTTAGATAAAGTATGTTATTTACCTATTTATATGAGATATAAAGTATATATAATTGATGAAGTTCATATGTTATCTCGTTATAGTTTTAATGCTTTATTGAAAACTTTAGAAGAACCTCCTAAATATGTAAAGTTTATTTTAGCTACTACAGAATTAAATAAAATTCCTGATACTATTTTATCTAGATGTATGAGTTTTAATTTAAAGTCTCTTAAAAATATAGATATTATAAATCGTTTAAAATATATTTTATTAAAAGAAAAAGTTTTTTATGAAGATGGTGTTTTAGATATTATAGCTAGTAGTAGTGGTGGTAGTATGCGTGATTCTTTAGTATTAATAGATCAATTATTAATGTTAAATGGTGAAAATAAAATTTTATTTAAAGATGTTAATATAATTTTAGATAGAATAGATGTTAAATGAATTTTATTATTATTAAAGTTTTTATTTATTAAAAATAAAATTAAATTATTAAAAATATTAGATTTTTTTTTTATTAAAAATTTTAATTATATTAATTTATTTAATAGTATAATAGATATATTATATAATTTATTTTTATTAAGTTTTTTAGATGAAAATATTAGTTATAGAAAATTAAATATTTCTAAATCTTTATTAAAAATTTTATTTAAACTTTATCGTTTAACTTCTAAAAAAGATATAATTTATTATCTTAATTTTTTTTTAAAAAATAGATCTAATATTTTAATTACTTTTAATAAAAAAGTATTTTTTGAATTTTTAATTTTATATAATTTTCGTATTTAAAGTATATAAAATAAATAATATTTATTATAATATTTAATATATATAAATAAATTATTTTATATAAATAACTATATTAATTTTAAAATTTGCGAGATTATCAAATAATGAAAAAAAAAAATTATTATTTTCAATCGGAAGTTAAACAATTACTTGATTTAATGATTAATTCTCTTTATTCAAATAAAGAAATATTTTTAAGAGAATTAATATCTAATTCTTCTGATGCTATAGATAAGTTAAAATTTTATTATCTTACGTCTAATATTGATAATAATTTAAATAGTAACTATTATATTAGAATTTTTATTGATAATAATATTTTAAATATAAGTGATAATGGTATAGGAATGACCAAAAAAGAAGTTATAGAAAATTTAGGTACAATAGCTAAATCTGGTACTAAAGAATTTTTAAAAAATATATCTACTAAAGATAAAAAATTTATTAGTAATGATATTATAGGTCAATTTGGTGTTGGTTTTTATTCGTCATTTATAGTTAGTGATAAAGTAGTAGTACATACTAGATCTATAGAAGAATCTGATAAAAATAAATCTATTTTATGGATTTCTAAAGGTAAAGGTAAATATACTATTAGTAATGAATTTAAAGAAAATGTAGGTACTGACATTAAATTATATATTAAAGATTCTTGTAAAGAATTTTTAGATGAAAATAGAATTAAAAATATTATTAAAAAATATTCTAATCATATTAATGTTCCTATAGAAAATAGAATATTTAGTAATAAAAAAAAAAAATTTATATGAGTTAAAATAAATCAATCTGAAGCTTTATGATTAAAAAATAAGTTTAATATTTCTGATAAAGAGTATAAAAATTTTTATCTTTCTTTAACTAATAATTTAGGTAATGCTTTAATATGATCACATAATAAAGTTGAAGGTAAAAATGAATATATTAGTTTATTATATATTTCTGATACTTCTCCTTGGAATATATGAAATAGAGATGAATATAAAAATGGTATTAAATTATATATTAATAGAATTTTTATTATGGAGGGTATAAAAAAAATAATACCTTTTTATTTAAGATTTGTTCAAGGTATTGTAGATACAAATAATTTATCTTTAAATATTTCCAGAGAAATATTACAGGATACTGAAGAAATAAGTAAGTTATGTATATCTTTAACTAATAGAGTTTTGAAAATTTTAAATAATTTATCTTTAAATAAAGATAAATATATTATTTTTTGAAAAAATTTTGGAAATATTTTTAAAGAAGGTTTAGCTGAAGATGAAGTAAATGTTTTTAAAATATCATTATTATTAAGATTTAATAGTACTTTTTCTAAAGATAAAGATGATTATATTTCTTTAGAAGATTATTTAAAACGTATGAAAATAGGACAAGAAAAGATATTTTATATTATAACAGATAATTATTTATCTTCTTTAAGTAGTCCTCATTTAGAATTTTATCGTAACAGAAATATAGAAGTATTATTAATGTTTGATAGAATAGATGAATGAATGATGACTTATTTAGTTGATTTTAAAGGTATTAAATTTCAATCTATTAACAAAAAATATGTTGAAAATAATAATATAATTACTTTTGATAAAAAAAATAATATTTTAAATTTAAATAAAGATAAATATTTAAATTTAATTAATCGTATTAAAAATGTATTAAAAGATGAAGTTAAAGATGTAGTTATTACTGATAAATTAAATAATTTTCCTGTTGTTGTATCTACAGATAATAATGAAATGAGTACACAAATGTTAAAATTGTTAACTTTTGCAGGAAAAAAATTTCCTAAAATTAAATATTTATTTGAAATAAATATTAATCATTTATTAATTAAATATATTAATAATATTAAAGATGAAGTTATATTTAATCAATGAGTAAAATTTTTATATTTTCAAGCTTTATTAATTGAAAGCAATAGTTTAGAAAATTCTGTAGATTTTATAAATTTAGCAAATAATTTATTATTAAGTATGATAATTAAATAATAATTTTAAATTTTTAAAATTGTATAAATATTTGGTATTATTAATGAATATTATTTTATTTGGTCCTCCTGGTTCAGGTAAAGGAACTCAGTCTAAATTTATCGTGGATTTTTATAATTTAAAATTAATTTCTTTAGGTTATATTTTAAGAAAATATTCTTTAAAAAATATCAAAATTAAAGAGTTACTTTCTTCTGGAAATTTAGTTCCTGACTATATTAGTACTAATATAGTTAAGGATTATATTTCTAGTAATAATACTAAAAATGGTTATTTATTTGATGGATTTCCTAGAAATATAATTCAAGCTAAGTCTTTAAATTTTATTAATATTAATTATGTTATTGAATTATATATGTGTAATAGATTAATTTTAAATCGTTTATTGGGTAGAAGAGTTCATGTTAATTCTGGAAGAATTTATCATGTATTATATAATACTCCTAAATCTTATGGTATAGATGATATTACTGGTGAAAAACTTGTTTCTAGAGATGATGATACAGATATAAGTGTTATAAAAAAAAGATTATCAATATATTATTATGAATTAATTTATTTAAGATCATATTATAAACAGTTATTTTATAGTAAAAAAAATTGTGGTTATTTTAGAATAAATGCTGAGAATAATATTAATAATGTTAAAAAAGATATTTTAAATATTTTAAATTAGTTATTTTTATATTTTAATAGAAAATATATTTTTTTTAATTTTGTTTTTAATTTTTATATATATTTCTTTGTTTTTTTTTAGAAAATTTGTAGAAGTATATTTTCCTTGCCCTAATTTAATATTTTTATATTTATATCATGAACCATTTTTTTGTATTAAGTTATTTTTAACTCCTATATTTAAAATTTCATCATATTTGTTTATTCCTTCACTATATAGTATTTGAAATACTACTTGTTTAAATGGAGCAGATAATTTATTTTTAACTATTTTTACTTTGGTTTCATTTCCTATAATTTCTTCGTTTTTTTTTATATTACCTATTTTTCTTATATCTAGTCTTATAGATGCATAAAATTTTAAGGCATTTCCTCCTGTAGTAGTTTCTGGATTTCCAAATAGAATACCTATTTTCATTCTTATTTGATTTATAAATATTAGTAAAATATTAGATTGATTTATATTTCTTGCTAATTTTCTCATGGCTTGACTCATCATTCTTGCTGCTAAACCTAAATGTGAATCTCCTATTTCTCCTTCTATTTCTGTTTTAGGAGTTAGTGCAGCTACTGAGTCTATTACAATAACATCTATATTTTTAGATTTAGCTAATGAATTACATATTTCTAAAGCTTGTTCTCCATTATCTGGTTGTGAACATAATAATTCTTTTAAATTTACTCCTATTTTTTTAGCATATGTTGGATCTAGTGCATGTTCTGCATCTATAAATATACATATTTTATTTTTTTTTTGTGCTGAAGCGATTATTTCTAATGCTAAAGTAGTTTTACCTGATGATTCTGGTCCATATATTTCTATTATTCTACCCATAGGTAATCCACCTATTCCTAATGCTATATCTAGAGATATAGATCCAGTAGAAATTGTTTCTATATTATAATATTTGTTATCATCTAATTTTATTATTGATCCTTTTCCAAATTGTTTTTCTATTTGTTCTATAGCTAAATTTATAGATTTTAATTTATTTTCTTTTAGAGACATATTATTTAAATGTATTTTATTGTAAATATAAATATATTATGTTAATAATAACATATAATTAAATTTATATTGTTTATATTTTATTAAATTTTGAGATATATATTTATGTTTAAAAAATTTATTGAAGTTCGTGAATTATTTTTGAATTTTTTTAAATCTAAAAATCATAATGTAGTTAAAGGTAGCTCATTAATACCATTTAATGATAATTCATTATTGTTTACTAATGCAGGTATGAATCAATTCAAAGATATTTTTTTAGGTATAAAAGATATTAAATATAATAATATTGTTACTATACAATCTTGTTTAAGAGTTGGTGGTAAACATAATGATCTTAAAAATATAGGTTATACTTCTAGACATAATACATTTTTTGAAATGATGGGTAATTTTAGTTTTAATTGTTATTTTAAAGAATTAGCTATAATTTATGCATGAGAATTATTAACAAGTAAAAATTGGTATTCTATTTCTAAAGATCGTTTAATTGTTACAGTTCATAAAAATGATAAAGAAACTTATTATATATGATCAAAAATTATTGGTTTATCAAAAGATAATATATTTTTATTAGGTAATGATAAAATAGTTATTGATTTAAATTCTGATAATTTTTGAAGAATGTCTAAATTAGGACCATGTGGTTATAGTACAGAAATTTTTTTTATTAAAGATATTTCTTTAGAGAATAATATTGATAATTTTAAAAAAAATATTTCTAATTATTTAGAAATATGAAATTTAGTATTTATTGAGTTTAATATTGGTTTAGATAATAAAATTACTAATTTATATTATAAGTCTGTAGATACAGGTATGGGTTTAGAAAGGATTTGTTCTGTTTTGCAAAATAATTATTCTAATTTTAATATAGATTTATTTATAAATATGAAAAATATTATTAGTAAATTTTTTAATATAAAAATTACTAAATTAAATTTATATATTTTTAATATTATTTCTGATCATATAAGAACTATTGTTTTTTTGATGTTAGAAGGATTGTTACCATCTAATGAATATAGAGGTTATGTATTACGTAAAATTATTAGAAGAACTATTTATCATATTAAATTATTAAAAGTTAATAAAATTTTTTTATATAAATTATTAGATGTGTTATATATATTTTTTGAGAAAAATTATTCTATTGATAAAGATAAATTTTTTAGCATTAAAGATATTTTGTATAATGAAGAGAAAAATTTTTTAAAAAGTATAAATTTAGGATTAAATATTTTGAATTCTTTTATATTTAAAAAAAATAATTATAAAAAAAAAATAGAATCTAAAGTCATTTTTTTATTATATGATACTTATGGTTTACCAATAGATTTAATTGTTGATGTTTGTAAATATAATAATGTTTCAATAAATTTGAGTAAATTTAATAATTTATTAGATAATCAAAAAAAAAAATCTAAGAAAAATAATATTTTTAATAATATTTTTTTAAATATTGGTGGTAAAAATAAAACTATTTTTTTAGGTTATAAATATACTGAATGTATTAGTAAAGTATTATTTATTATTAAAGATAATTTATGTATAAATAAAATAGATTTTAATTGTAAAGATAATAATATTAGTATTATTTTAAATAAAACTGTTTTATATCCTGAATCTGGAGGACAGAAAGGAGATAAAGGTTTTATTATATTTAAAGAAAAAAAAAAAACTAAATTTATAGTTAAAAATACCATATTATATGGAGATTATATTTTACATATTGGTTATATAAAATATGGAATTTTAAATATTAATGATATTGTTATTGTGAAATATGATCTTGATTATCGTAATCAATTATCTTGTAATCATTCTGCTACTCATTTATTAAAATATGTATTAAGTAATGTTTTGAAAACAAATATTTATCAAAATGGATCAAATATTAAATTTAATTTTTTTAGTTTTGATTTTTTTTGTGATAAAAATTTAACTAAGGAAGATATTTTTAATATTAATAAATTAATGAATTTTTATATATGAAAAAATTTATTTTTTAAAATTAAATTTAAATTAAATAAAAATGATTCAAAAATTAAATTAATTTTTTCTAAAGATAAATTATTTCGTGTAGTTAAAATAAATAATATTTCAGAAGAATATTGTTGTGGAACTCATGTTAAAAATTCTAAAGAGATAGGTTTATTTTATGTAATTGATTATTATAATATTTCTTCAAAAATAAAACGTATAGAGGCTACTACTAATTTTTGCGCTATAGATTATTTAAGTAAACATTTTTTTTTAATAAAAGATGTTTCTAATTTATTATCTGTAAATAATGATTTATTTTTGTCTAGAATTTTATCTTTATTTAATAAAATTAAAAAAAATAAAAATGATTTTAATGAAATAAAATTTCTTTATATAAATGATATATTTCATAATTTAAATTATGATATAAAAGGAAATATATATATATATAATAAATTTAATTATTTATTAAAAGAAATTAAAAATTTTTATTTTTTAAAAAATAAAGAAATATTATTTTATGTTTTTAATAAATTTAAATTTATATATAAATTATCTTTAATGTTATTTATTATAATTATTAATAATATTGTAAATTGTTATTTTTATATTGATAAATGTTTGTTAAATAAAATAGGTATTTTAAATTTTAAAAAAAAGATAAATTTTTTATTTAACAAAATTGTTTTATTTTTAGAAAATAAAAAATTTTGTATATTTTTATTAAGTAGTAAAAAAAACAAATATTTAAAATTAAATTATATTAAAAATTTTATTGAATGTAAATTTTTATATAAAAAAAAATAAAAAATCTTAAATTAAATGATATAATATTATATTAATTTATAGATGAGATGGCCGAGTGGTTTAAGGTGCTCCTCTGCTAATGGAGTATGCTTTTGCATCGAGGGTTCGAATCCCTCTCTCATCGTTTTTGCATCCGTAGCTCAGTGGATAGAGTACTCGGCTACGAACCGAGTGGTCAGAGGTTCAAATCCTCTCGGATGTTTAAAGAATTTTTTATTTTATTTTTTAGTAAAATAAAAAATATTCTACCTAATTTAAAATTAGGTAGATTATTAAAATTTATAAACAAATCCTAATGATAAGTTATTGTTATTACAAAATTTTCTTAAATTATTAGGTAATTGGTTTATTTTATAATCTATATATCCTAAAAATGATTTATTAAAATTATATGTTACTCCTATATTAAAATATTTTTCTATATCTGTATTTTTAATAATATTTTTATTATTATATTTTGTTTTATTAAAATTTTTTATTGTACTTTGTGTATATCCTATTATAGGTGTTATTCCTGATTTAAAATTATATTTAGCTGTTATATTAATATTTTCACTTTTATTAGCAAATTTATAATCAATATAACTATGATTATTTATATATTTGTTATATTTAATTAAATTTAAATTTTTACCTAATATATATGAATAAGCTATATAAAATTTGTTTATATTGTATTTAATGCTTGTAGATCAAGCTGATGAATAAAAATTATTTTTAATATTATTTGTATTAAAATATTTATTATTTTTATTTATATTAAAATCTTGATTAGCGTATGATGAAGATATTTCAATACCATTATTAGTTGCTATATTATAGCCTATACCTCATCCATTTTTAATTAATAAAAGATTATTTTGATTTAAAACAATACTTCTATTTTGATATTGAGTTGTTAAGGTTATTTTTTTAAATATTTTTTTTTTATTATTTGATTTAAAAGTTTTTTTATATGTAACAGTATTACTATTTATTCCTGTTAAATTATTTTCTACTAGTATTTTACTTTTAAAATAAGGAGATATATCTGTATATGATAGTGTTTTATTTATTACAGAGTAATTTTTTCCTAACTTTATTTCCCCTAATTTATTATGTTTTACTCCTATATATACTAATTGAGTTGTGTTATTTTTATTTTTTTTATTAATTGTATTTATATCAATTAATTCTTCTAATTTACCATATGTAGATATATTGTTTTTTTCTTTAGTTTTTCCTTCTATTTTTAAAAATAAAAGATTATCATTAGATTTTTTGTCATTTATATTAAATAAACTTTGTGTTTTAATTTTTCCATCTATATCTATAGATATATCTTTATTATTTATTATATTTGTAGCTTGTAAATTTTTTTGCATAGTAAATATTAAAAATAATATACTTAATATATTAACTATACTTGTTTTTTTAATATTCATATTTTGTTTCCTTATAATTAAAATATTTATTTTATATATATAAATTTATTATATAAATTTAATTATATACTAACAATAGTGAAATTATGTATTAAAAATTTAAATAATTAGGATATCTTGGATATGGTATTATATCTTTTATATTTTGTATATTTGTAATATACATTAATAATCTTTCTATACCTAAACCAAAACCAGAATGAGGTATAGTTCCAAATTTTCTTAAATCTCTGTACCATCAGTATTGTTTTTTATTTATTTTTTTTTCTTTCATATTTTGATTTAATTTATTTATGTTATATTCTCTTTCAGAACCTCCTATTATTTCTCCTACATTTAATAATAATAAATCTAGTGAAGATACTGTTATGTTATCTTTATTTCTTTTCATATAAAAAGGTTTTATTTTTTTAGGATAATCTATAATTATTATAGAAGATTTAAAATATTTTTTTGTTAAATATTTTTCTTGTTCAGTAGATATATCTATGCCTCATATTATTTTTTTATTAAATTGTTGTTCTTTTTTTTTTAATATTTTAATAACATCAGTATATGATACTGTAATAATTTTTTTTTCTATTATTTTATTTAAAAGATTAATATGATTTTTTTTATTATATTTAATTAAGAAATTTAAATCTTGGTAATTTTTTTTTATAATTTTTTCAATACAATAAGATAACATTTTTTTGATTAATTTTATAATTTTTTTTTTTTTTAATAATACAATTTCTGTTTCTAACATTCAAAATTCTGCTAAATGTTTTTTTGTATTGGAATTTTCTGCTCTAAATACTGGTCCTAAATTATATACTTTTGATAGAGCACAAGCATATGTTTCTAAGTTTAATTGTCCTGATACAGTAAGAAAAGGATTTTTATTAAAAAAATGATTATTTTTTTGGCATATTTCAAACATTTTGCTATTTCCTTCTGTATCTATAGAAGTTATTATTGGAGTAGGTATTAAATAAAAATTTTTTTTTTGAAAAAATTTATGCAAATTATATATTAATGTGTTTCTTATTCTACTAATAGATGAAATTAAATTAGTTCTTGGTCTTAAATGAGATATCGTTCTTAAATATTTAGCACTATGATATTTTGGACTAATTGGGTATTTATAAGAATTTTTTATATTTCCAATTATTTTAATTTTTTTAGCATGTATTTCATTTTTATCATTATTTTTATTTTTTTTTATTTTACCTTTAATTATAATTGAACATCCATTATTTAAATTTATTAAATCGATTTTATTTTTTTTTAGTATTTTTTTTTTTATAATTATTTGTGTTGGTTTTACAGATGAACCGTCATTAATATCTAGAAATAGTATTCCTATTTTAGAGTATCTTTTTGATTTTATTCATCCGTAAATATTAATTAATTTTTTATTTTGTTTATATATTTTTTTTTTTTTTTTTATTTCTATTAAACGATAGTACATTTTTTTTTTTGTTAGTTATAAATTATTTAAAATTATTAGTTTTTAAATTCATAAACATTTTTTAAATGTTTTTTTTATATATTTTAAATATTTTATATGTTTTTTATTATCTTTTTTTTTTAAGTGATATTTTATATATTTATTATTTTTTTTTTGTTTTATTTTTTTTTTATATAATATTTTTTCTTTAAAATTTATTTGTTTTTGTTTTTTAGTTATATTTAAAAATATTAAAGCTAATAATTTAGCGTCTATTAATGCTCCATGTTTTTTTCTTATTAAATTATTTATTTTATATCTTTGACAGAGACTATTTAAATCATTTTTTTTTCCAGGAAATATTTTTCTTGCTATAGATAATGTGTCTATAATATTGCAAATTTTGTTTATTTTTTTTATTTTATAATTTATATTTTTTAATTCATTTTCTATAAAACTTATATCGAAATTAGCATTATGTATTATAAGATCAGAATTTTTAATAAATTTAATTATTTTTTTAACTACTTCAACAAAAGTAGGTTTGTTTTTTAAAAAATTATTTGATATTCCGTGTATTTTATAAGCTTTTGAATCTATTTTTCTTTTTGGATTTATGTATAAATGTAAAAAATTTTTTGTAATTTTTTTGTTTATTATTTCTATAGCTCCTATTTCTATTATTTTATGTCCTATATAAGGTTTATCTATTAAATTCATTCCAGTTGTTTCTATATCTAAAACTATTTGTCTATTCATTTTATTTATTTAGTTTATAATATTTAAATAATTTTAAAATATTATTTATTAAGTATATGTTAAAAATAGACATTTATACAGATGGATCGTGTATTAATAATCCTGGTCCTGGTGGTTGTGCAGCTATTGCTATATTAATTGATAGAAAATTAATTTTTCATTCTGGTTATTATTATACTACTAATAACAGAATGGAATTAATGGCTGTTATATTACCTTTAGATTTTTTTTTAAATTATAAAGAAAATATTTTATTATTAAGTATATATACAGATAGTAATTATTTGTATAGTGGTGTTAATAATTGGATGTATATATGAAAAAAGAATAATTGAAAAAGTAAAAGTAATAAATTAATTAAAAATATAGATTTATGAATTAAAATATATAATTTAATTTTTTTTTTTAATAATAAAATTAAATGATATTTAATTAAAAGTCATTTTGGTAATTATAATAATGAAGAATGTGATAAAATAGCTTTTTGATCGGCTAAAAATCCTACTTTAAAAGATTTACCTATACCTAAAAATATTAAAGATAATTAATTTTTTATTTAAATTTACATTTATTTTTATAAATTATATTTAATATATTATTGTTTATTTTTTTCATTTCATTATATAATTTAAAATATAAATAAAATTTATATTAATATTTTTATTATATTTTTAATTTTTATAAAAATAAATTTACTGTTAATATTACAAATATATTTATATTTAATTTAAAAAATTTTTTTATTTTTAAATATATATATTTAAATTATTTATATTTTTCATTTAATAAATTTTATTGATTTAATAATTTATTTATTTAATAAAATTTATATAAAATATTATATTTATATATATAAATGATATTTAGAATTATATTTTAAAATTTATTTAATTTAACAAAATTTTGTTTAATTAAAAATTGGTTTATATATTGTATAATTTTATTGTAATTTTATATAAATTTTTTAATAATTAAAAATTTTTGTAAAGGAATATTTAATTATTGATTTTAATATATATAATAAATATACTTTTTAATATATAGTTTTATTTTTAAAATATATGTTTATTAAAAATTAAATATTTATAGGTAATAATATGTCAATAAGAATTGGTATTAATGGTTTTGGTAGAATAGGAAGATTAATATTTAGAAATGCACAAAATAGAAAAAATATTAATATTGTTGCTATCAATGATTTAATAGATGCTAAATATATGGCTTATATGTTGAAATTTGATTCAACTCATGGTAGATTTACTGGAAAAGTAGATGTTTTAGATAATAATTTATTGGTTAATGATAGCAAAATTTATGTTACTTCTTATAAAAATCCAACAGAAATACCTTGAAGTAAATTTAATGTTGATGTAGTAGTAGAGTCTACTGGTATTTTTTTAACTAAAGAATTATCTTATGGTCATATTTTAAGTGGAGCTAAATATGTAGTTATTACTGCTCCATCAAAAGATGATACTCCAATGTTTGTTATGGGAGTTAATCATTATAGTTATAACGGTCAAAATATAGTATCAAATTCTTCTTGTACTACTAATTGTTTAGCTCCTATAATGAAAGTTATACATGATAATTTTGGTGTTTTAGAAGCTTTTATGACTACTATTCATGCTTCAACAGCTACTCAAAAAGTAGTTGATAGTCCTTCTTTAAAAGATTGAAGAGGAGGTAGAAGTGTATTTCAAAATATTATTCCTTCATCCACAGGTGCTGCAGTTGCTATAGGAAATATTATTCCTGATTTAAAAGGTAAAATAACAGGTATGTCTTTTAGAGTTCCTACTTCTAATGTTTCAGTAATAGATGTTACTGCTAAATTATATCATAGTATTACATATGATAAATTATGTAATGTTATGAAAGAGGCTTCTAGTAGTTATTTACGTGGTATTTTAGGATATACATCTGATGATGTTGTATCAAGTGATTTTAATGGAGAAAAATTAGTTTCTGTTTTTGATTCTAAAGCATCTATGTTGTTAAATGATAAATTTATTAAGATTATTTCCTGGTATGATAATGAAACTGGTTATTCAGATAAAGTATTAGATTTATCTTCTTATATGTATTATTATAATTAATATTTTAACAAGGGTAATATAATGTCTACAAGAGTAAAAGGTAGTGTAAAATGGTTTAATGAATCCAAAGGTTTTGGTTTTATTACTCCTGATAATGGTGATAAAGATGTTTTTGTACATTTTTCAGCAATACAAAGTAGTGGTTTTAAAACTTTAACGGAAGGTCAATCTGTTGAATTTGAAATTACTGATGGAGCTAAAGGACCATCAGCTACTAATGTAGTGCCTTTATAAAATTTGGTAGTTTAAATTTTTAAAAATATTTAAATAATTTTCATAATTTAATTTATTAGTATTTAAATGAATTGTTTAAATTTTTAGTTTTTAAATTTAAATAATTTATTTAATACTAATAGAAATTATTTTATAATAATTTATAAATAATTAATTATTTTAATTAATTAATTTAAATCTTCCTTTAATTTTTTTTTGGTTTATATACT
>CP144805.1:144605-305864 GCA_036689365.1 Candidatus Stammera capleta
AGTATATAAACCAAAAAAAAATTAAAGGAAGATTTAAATTAATTAATTAAAATAATTAATTATTTATAAATTATTATAAAATAATTTCTATTAGTATTAAATAAATTATTTAAATTTAAAAACTAAAAATTTAAACAATTCATTTAAATACTAATAAATTAAATTATGAAAATTATTTAAATATTTTTAAAAATTTAAACTACCAAATTTTATAAAGGCACTACATTAGTAGCTGATGGTCCTTTAGCTCCATCAGTAATTTCAAATTCAACAGATTGACCTTCCGTTAAAGTTTTAAAACCACTACTTTGTATTGCTGAAAAATGTACAAAAACATCTTTATCACCATTATCAGGAGTAATAAAACCAAAACCTTTGGATTCATTAAACCATTTTACACTACCTTTTACTCTTGTAGACATTATATTACCTTTCAAAAAACTTTGTTATTTTAGTTAATAATAAATCAATTTTTAAAATTATACAATAATTTTAAATAAATTAATAAATACAATTAATTAAAATTTATTTAATTTATAAAAATAATTACTATGTGCAACAGCACTAGCTAAAGCATCAGTCACATTAAAATTCAATTTATTTAAATTAAATAATTTACAAATACTTTTATTAATATATTTTTTACTAACATTACCTTTATTAACAACAAATTTTCTAATTTTAGTTACAGAATATTCAAATATAGAAATAAAATTAACTAATGCAGCTAATATAACTACACCATTAATTTGATTTAAACGTATAATAGAAGAATAATTTCTATAAACAAAAGTTTTTTCAATAACTAAATCTACAGGTTTAAAATTAATCAAAATATCTAATAACCTAAAATAAATAATTTTTAACCTATCAAAAAAAATACTTGATCTAACTTTTATACAACCACTATCTAAATAAACTATTTTAGAATCTATAATTTCAACTATACCATAACCAGTATAATAAGAACCAGAATCTATACCTATAATTCTTTTTATCATTTAAAAACCTAATCAGGAGAATTAGTTAATAGACACAATCCAGATGTAGTTTTAGGAAAAGCTATAACATCTTTAATATTATCTATATTAGTTAACAACATAATAATACGATCTAAACCAAGAGCAATACCTAAATGAGGTGGTGCTCCATATTTTAATGCTTCTAAAAAAAAATTATATTTATTAACAGAAATATCCAATATATTAAATATTTCACGTTGAATTTTATAATTATGTATTCTTACAGAACCACTACCAACCTCATAACCATTAATAACTAAATCATATGCACAAGATAACATACCTACATAATCAAAAATATTTTTATTAAAGTTAAAATTTAAAGGCATAGTAAAAGGATGATGAATAACTTTAATTTTATTAAATTTATCTAAAAAAAACATCGGATAATTAATTATTCAAACAGGATAATAAAAATTATCTTTGCTAACTGGGAAAAAAAAATTATAAATAAAATTTCTAATATCAGTTAATTCTTTAAATAATAATTTATTATTAAAAAACATTAATAAAATTAAATCATTTAAATTAAATTTAAATTTAAAAATAAAATTTTGCAAAAAATCATCATCTAAATTTATATTTTTTCCATAAACTTCATAAAAAAATCTATTTTTTTTAAAAGAAATAATTTTGATACATATAAAATTAAATACAGAATATGATTTTAAATATGAAAAAATTTTATTATAAAAATCAAATTTAATATTCAAAAAATTTTTAATTTTAAAAGAAAATAAATTTAATTTATCTTTATTAAAATATTTCAAAAAAAAATTTACTAAAAAATTAGATATTTTTTTTTTAAATTTTAAAGGATTACGTAAATCAGGTTTATCTGTACCATAATTATCAATAGAATCATTATAATTAATGACTTTAAAAAAACAAGGCAAATTAATATTTTTAAAATTTAAAAATAATTCAATTAATAATTTTTCTATTAAAATTTTAATATCCTTAAAATTAGAAAAAGACATTTCTATATCAATTTGAGTAAATTCTGGTTGACGATCAGAACGTAAATCTTCATCTCGAAAACATTTTACAATTTGATAATATTTATCAAAACCAGAAATCATTAATAATTGTTTAAATATTTGAGGTGACTGAGGTAAAGAATAATAAGAATTTTTATATATTCTACTTGGAACAACATAACTTCTTGCTCCCTCAGGAAAAGATTTAGATAAAAATGGAGTTTCTATATCTAAAAAATTATTTTTATTTAAAAAGCTATGAATAAAATATTTTATTTTAGATCTTAATTTAATAATATTAAACATTTTAGATGTTCTTAAATCTAAATATCTATACTTAAATCTTATTTTTTCAGAATTATTTGCATTAATATTAAGAGGCAATAAATTTGAATAATTATATATAATTAATTTAAGTATTAGAACATCTACTAAATTAATTTTTAAATCAAAACATTCTTTTTTTAAAACTTTACCATAAATTTTAACACAAGATTCAACAGTTAAAGACTTAACTATATTCCATATATATTTTTGTTTTTTTTTAACAAAACATTGAATAATACCTGTATTATCACGTAAATTAATAAAAATTATTTTTTTTAAAAATTTTATATTATTAACTCAACCATACAATTTTACTTTTTTATTAATATACTTTATATTTAAAAAACCACAATAATTATTATTTTTAATATTACACATGTTTTATAATTTAAAATGTTAATAACAAATACTTCTTTATAATACAACAAGTATATAATAAATTAATATATAAAATATATTTAAATTCTTTAAAATCACAAATATATATAAATAATATTACTATGAATATAATAAAAAAAATTAAAAAAAAATTAAATAAAATATTTAAAAAAATTAAAACAAAAAAAAAATATGATTATAAAATACATCAAAACAAAAAATTTAGTGATTATCAAATTAACGGTATAATTGAAATAATAAAAAAAGAAAATCTTAATAAAAAATACATATTTAAATTAATAAAAAATAAATTTAATAAAAATAAAATATTTAAAAAAATAAAAATAATTAAACCAGGATTCATAAATATTTTTATTAAAAAAAAAGAAATGGAAAAAAATATTAATAAATATACAAAAATAAAAAATTTTGGAATAAAAAATAAACACAAAAAAAAAATAATAATAGATTATTCATCACCTAATGCAGCTAAAGAAATGCATATAGGACATTTAAGATCTACAATAATAGGAGATAGTATAGCTAATATATTAGAATTTTTAGGTAACAAAATTATCAGAATAAATCACTTAGGAGATGGAGGATTAAATTTTGGTAAAATAATTGCATGAATAAAAAAATATAAAATAGAAAAAAAAATTACTAATATTGATTTTTTAGAAAATATATATAAAAAAGCACAAATAAAATTTAATAAAGATAAAAAATTTGCTAAAATATCAAAAAAATATACATTAAAATTACAAAACAAAAAAAAATATATAAATAAAATATGAAAAAAAATAATTAAAATAACTATAAAAGAAAATCAAAAAATATATAAAAAATTAAATATAAAATTAAAAAAAAAAAATATTATAGGAGAAAGTTTTTACTATAATATAGTACCTGAAATAATAAAAGATTTATTAAAAAAAAAAATAGCAAAAATTGAAAAAAATACTGTATTGATAAACAATAAAAATATTACAATTATAAAAAAAAAAAATGGAAGATACTTATATAGTACTATAGAAATAGCTTCTATAAAATATAGAAATGATAAATTTAATGCTCAAAAAATCATATATCTAACAGACTTAAGACAAAAATTACATTTTAATAAAATATTTTCAATAGCAAAAAAAGCAAAATATATATCAAAAAATACAAAACTAATACATTATTATTTTGGTACTATACTAAACAAAAAAGGTAAACCTTTTAAAACTAGAGAAGGAAATAATATTAAAATAAAAAAAATAATTAAAAAAACTATCTTATCTACAAAAAAAATAATCTTAAAAAAAAAAAAAAATATTTATAATAAAAAAAAAATAAACAAAATATCCAATATCATAGCTATTAACGCTATAAAATATTACGATTTATCAAAAAATAGAACTAAAAATTATATTTTTAACATTAAAAAAATGCTTTCTTTTAAAAATAATACTGGACCATATATACAATATGCATATACAAGAATAATATCAATATTAAAAAAAAATAATACTAATATAACAAAATGTTTAATATTAAATAAATTAAAAATATATAATAAAATTGAATTTAATATTTGCAAAGAAATATCAAATTTAGAAGAAATAATAAAAACTTCATCAAAAGGAAATCTACATTCTATGTGTAACTATTTATATAAATTATCTTCGTTATTTTCAAATTTTTATGAAAATAACAAAATTAAAAACATCAAAAATATAAAAATTAAAAATAGTAAATTAAAATTAATAGCTATTGTAGCTAAAATTATCAAAACATGTTTATCATTGTTAGGGATAAAAATAATAAATAAAATGTAAATTTTAAATAATTAATTTAAAATATTCTCTGACCAACTGTAAAACGATACAAATTATTATAATCTTTATAATTAAAAATATTATAAAATTTTTTAGAAAAAAAATAATTTACTATATCTATATGTTCAGAAGAATGTTCTATAATTAATCAACCCTTATTATTTAAATAATTAAAAGAATTTTTAATTATAATTTTAATATCTTCAACACCACAATGTGCAGAAACCAAAGAATCATAAGATTCAAAAAATAAATCATTAAAAATATTTAAACTAATACTATCCTTATTAATATAAGGAGGATTGCTAATAATTAAATCAAATTTTGTTTTTTTTTTACCTAAAAAAGAAAATCAATTGCTTTGTAAAAAAAAAACATTATTAATATTTAATTTATAAGCATTATACTTAGATAAATTAACAGACATTAAATTAATATCTACACCTGTAACAAAAGTTTTACTACAAAATTTAGCTATAGACAAAGATATTATTCCGGAACCTAAACCTAATTCTAATATCGTTGAAAAATTATTTAATTTAATTAAATTAATAGCATATTCCACCATAATTTCAGTATCATAACGAGGTATAAAAATATCAGGATATATATCATAACAAATAAATCCAAAAAATCCTTTTTTGATAATATATGCAATAGGTTCACCTTTTAATCTTTTCATTAATAATAAATTTAAAAAATATAATTTAAATTTATCTATTTTCATAAAAATATTTGATAATATTCAAAACTTATCTTTTTTAAATACATATTCTAAAATCAAAATAATATCATTATAAATAATATTCTTACTAATTTTATAAATTTTAATACTATTAATTCATTGATAAATATTCATTTATTTAATTAATTTATTTATACTTCTCAATTAACGGATTAATTAAAATATCTAAATAACCATTCAAAATTTTATGTAAAGAATAAACAGTTAAATTAATACGATGATCAGTAACACGATTTTGAATAAAATTATATGTACGATTACGATCATTCCTATATCCAGAACCTAATAATTTTTTTTTTTCTATATTTTTTTTTTTATTTTTTTTATTTAATTCATAAGAATAAATTCTAGCTTTTAAAACTTCTAAAGCTCTATTTTTATTTTTATGTTGAGAACGTTCTTGCTGGCACTCTACAACTATTTTTGTAGGTAAATGAGTAATACGAACAGCAGAATCAGTAGTATTTACATGTTGTCCTCCAGAACCAGAAGATCTAAAAGTATCTATTTTAATATCTTCATTACGAATAATAGGTAAACTAGAATCAGGAATATCTGGTATAACAGCTACTATACATGTAGATGTATGTACTCTTCCTTGAGACTCAGTAATAGGAACTCTTTGAACTCTATGACCTCCAGACTCAAATTTTAATTTACCATAAACATTTTTACCTATAATTTTCATAATTATTTCTTTATAACCATTAAATTCAGTATTATGTATACTAATTAAATCTACTTTTCAATTCATTAATTCAGAATACTTAATATACATTTTAAATAAATCATAAACAAATAAAGATGCTTCATTTCCACCAGTACCAGCATATATTTCTACATATGCATTAAGTACATCTTTTGAATTCTTATTTAAAAGATTTAAATAACTATTTAATTTTTTATAATAAGAATTAACTAAAATATTTAATTTTATAACTTCATCTTTAGCTAAAACACTTAATTCATTATCATTGATTAATGATTTAGCAAAATTAAGCTCTTTAGAATACTTTATTCAATTATCAAAACAATTTTTTATTTTATATAAATTCTTATATTCACTAATCAAAGATAAATATTCTTTATTACTATAATCTATATTATAATTATGATTTAATAAATTATCTAATTTTATTAATCTTTTATTAACTTTATTAATATTAAATTTAATAAAATCTTTCATGTATACACCACCAAATAATTTTAATATAACAAATTTAATATTTATATTACTATATAAAATTAAAATAAAATTAATTTAATTAAAATATTTATATTAAAATAATTAATAGTAATTTATAAATAAAAAATATATAATAATAAAATAATTATAAATTCAAATATAAATAAAATATTAATAATGTGTATAAAAATAATAATAGGAATAGGAAATATAATTAAAAAACTATATAAAACTAGGCATAATGTAGGAATATGATTTATAAAAAAATTCTTAAATACAAAAAAAATAAAATTTAACAAAATATACAATATTAATATAAATAATAAAATTATTTATTTTTATATTCCTAATACATATATAAATTTATGTGGAAAAAATATTTTTAATATAAAAAAAAAATTTAACTTTAAAAATAAAGAAATACTAATAGTACATGATGAAATTAATTTAAAACCTGGAAAAAGTAAAATAAGAAAAAATATAGGATTTAAAAGTACACATAATGGAATAAAAAATATAATTAAATATTTTAAAAAAGATAATTTTTACCAACTTAGAATAGGAATAGGAAAACCTAAAAAAATAAATAAATTAAAAAAATTTGTTTTATCTCCACCAAACAAAAAAAATAAAAAACTAATTTATAAATCCATTAAAAAATCTATATTTTATATATCTTTATTAATTAAAAATAATAATATTAATATAGTACAAAACTATCTAAATAAAAAATAATTTATATTTTAAATAAACAAATTTACTTTTATTTAAAATAAAAGTAATAATAATTATTATTTTTTTATAAAAAAAATATAATAAAATTTAAATTAATTTAATTAAAATAAAAAATGAATAACAAAAAAATAAATAATATAAATTATATTGTTAAAAAATATTTATATCAACCTAAAGAAATAATAAAAAAAAAAAAAATATATAAAAATGTAGCTGGAAGAATAATTTCTAAAAGAAACATGGGTAAAATTATATTTTTAAATATTCAAGACATAAAATCAAATATACAAATATTAATAAATAAAAATTTATTACATAAAAAAAAAATATTAATAGTTAAAAAAATTAAAATAGGAGATTTTATATATATAAAAGGAATTTTATATAAAACTAACACACAAGAATTAACTATAAAATGTACATATATAAAATTACTAAATAAAACAAATAAATATTTTCCAGATAAATTTAATAAATTAAAAAACAAAGAAAAAAAATTCCGCAAAAGATATTTAGATTTAATAATAAATAAAAAAACAAGAAAAATACTCTTAAAAAGAATTAAAATAATATCTTTGATAAGAAAATTTTTAAATAAGAAAAATTTTTTAGAAGTAGAAACACCTATGTTACATTTAGTGCCTAGTGGTGCTAATGCTAAACCTTTTAAAACTTATCATAAAAAATTAAATACACACATGTATTTACGTATAGCTCCAGAATTATATCTTAAAAAATTAATTATAGGAGGTTTTACTAAAATATTTGAATTAAATAGAAATTTTAGAAATGAAGGTATATCTATTAAACATAATCCAGAATTTACAATGATAGAAATATATCAAGCTTATTCTAATTATGAAACAATGATGATATTAATAGAAAAAATGTTTTATTACATAATAAACTCTTTATTTTTAAAAAATAAAATTATATTATTTAAAAAAAAAAAAATTAATTTTAAAATACCCTATAAAAAAATAACATTCAAAAAATCAATATATAAATACTCAAAATATTTTAAATCTATAGAAGAATTAGAAAAACCAAAAAAAATAAAAAAAGTTGCTAAAAAATTAAATATAAATACTAAAAAATTATCAATAGAAAAAATAATTTTAAAAATATTTCAAAATACAGTAGAAAAAAAACTTATTCAACCAACTTTTATAACAGAATATCCTTCAATTATATCTCCTTTAGCTAAAGAAAATAAAAAAAATAATAATATATCAGAAAGATTTGAATTATTTATAGGAGGAATAGAAATAGCAAATGGATTTTCAGAATTAACTAATTATAAAAAACAAAAAAAAAATTTTCAAAAACAATTAATAGAAGAACATAAAAATATAAATTTCATAGATAAAGATTATATTAATGCTCTAAAATATGGTCTACCACCAACATCAGGAGTAGGTATAGGAATAGATAGAATTATAATGATAATTACAAATTCTTCTTCAGTTAAAGAAGTAATATTTTTTCCTACACTAAAAAAAAAAACTAATTAATAATTTTATATTTTTTAAAAAAATTTAACAAAATTTTCTTTCTTAAATATATTCTAAAATATAAATTTTTAAATTTTTTATATCTATTATTAATTAAGAACTCTAATTTAAAATTTTTAGTGTAAAAATATTTACACATTAATAAATTATTATTTAATATACAATTTAAAGCTAATTTAATCTCATTAAAAAAAAAATATATACTATTTTCATCTAAAAAAGTAATAAAATACTTTCCTATTATTTTATATAAAACAAATGTTCTCTTTTTCCCTAAAATAGATACTCATAATATTTTTTTTATTTTTCTAACAAATAAATTTTTAAATTTTTTGTTAAAAAAATTAAATAAACTTACAGAAATCAATAATACATCATAATTAGGAACTCTATTAAAATCAAAAAAAATAGTTTTTAATTCTCAATTTAAATAAAAAATATCATATTTATAATCTTTTAATATATCACCAACAATATATTTTTCTATAAAACGACCTAATCATCATTTATTTAAAAAATTTTTATTTAATAAATATATATTTAAATTTCCAATTAATTGATATACATAATATCCTGAAATATTATTTAATATATCTAAAATATGTTCTAAAATTTTTACTTTTAATAAATCATTACTCATAATAAATTTACAAATTATTTAAATTAAAATATACTTATATAATATAAAAACATCTTAAAATAAACAAATATCTAAATATAATTTATTTAAAATACTTATATGAAACAATATATTAAACTTTTAAAAAATATTCTTAAAAAAGGTAATAATAGAAAAGATAGGACAGGTATAGGAACTAAATCAATATTTGGATATAAAATGGTATTTAAAATAAAAAAATATTTCCCTCTTATAACAATTAAAAAATGTAATTTTAAATCTATTGTATATGAATTATTATGATTTTTAAAAGGAGATACAAATATAAAATTTTTAAAAAAAAATAATGTTAATATCTGAAATTCTTGAGCAAATAAAAAAGGAAATTTAGGACCAATATACGGAAAACAATGAAGAAAATGAACATACAAAAAAAAAAAAATAGATCAAATTAAAAATATTATCAAACAATTAAAATATGACAAATATTCTAGAAGAATAATAGTTTCTTCATGAAATGTAGGAGATATACCTAAAATGTCTTTACCACCTTGTCATATTCTATTTCAATTTTATATATCTAATAAAAATAAATTACATTGTCAATTATATCAAAGATCATGTGATGTTTTTATAGGTTTACCATTTAATATAGCATGTTATTCTTTATTAACATATATGTTAGCACAACAATGTAACTTAAAACCATATAAATTTATATGAATAGGAGGAGATACTCATATATATAATAATCATATTAAACAAATTAAATTAATTATAAAAAGAAAACCTAAAAATTTACCTAAACTAAAAATTATTAATAAACCAAAATCAATTTTTAAATATAAATTTAATAATTTCAAACTTATAAAATACAAACATCATCCTTACGTAAAAGGAAAAATAGCAATATAAATGATAATAAAATGCGGAATTATAGGTTTACCTAATGTTGGTAAATCTACTTTATTTAATTCAATAACAAACCAAAAAGTTAAAAATCAAAACTTTCCATTTTGTACTATAAATCCAAATATAGGACATTCTTATTTATATAATAAAAAAATAAAAAAAATATTAAAATATTCAAACAATAAAAAATATATTTTACCTAAAATACAATATATAGATATTGCCGGTTTAATAAAAGATGCACATAAAGGTATAGGTCTTGGTAATAATTTTTTAGAAGATATAAGAAAAACTGATATTTTAATTCATGTAATAAGAATATTTAAAAATCCTGAAATAATAAATATTTATAAAAATATAAATCCAATACATGATATAAATATAATAAAAGATGAAATAATATTTTCTGATTTAATATTCTTAGAAAGAATAAAACAACAATCAAATAACAATAAATTTATTAATATAATTAATTTATGCATAAATAATTTAGAACAAAAAAAATATATAAACAAAAAAATTTTTAACAAAGAAGAAAAAAAAATATTTGAAAAATTCAATTTATTAACTAAAAAAAAGTATATTTATTTATTAAATATAGATAAAAATAATAGATGTACAAAAAAAATAAAAAAATACATAAATAATATAGAAACAAAACCAGTTATATTAAATTTAAATATAAAAAAAAATTATAATATAAGTAAAAAAAAAAAAAATATAAATAATAAAATTAATAAAATTATTGTAAAAAAATTAAATTTTATAAAATTTTTTACTTTTACTAAAAAAAAAATAGGTCTATGATTAACAAAAAAAAAAACAAAAATTTTAAAATCTATTAAACAAATACATAATGATTTTGTAACAAAATTTATTAAAATACAAATTATAAATTTTAATAAATTTATTAAATACAAAGGATGAATAAAAGCAAAAAAATTAGGAAAAATTAAAATAAAAGGGAAAAAATATTTCTTAAAAAACAATGATATTATTCATATAATGATAAATAAAAATTAAAATTTTACTATTTTAAAAGGATTAAAATAAATGATATTTAAGCAACCTAAACAAATTTATCTTTTATTAATATTAGAACTATTAGAACGTTTTAGTTTTTATAGTTTACAATCCATTATTATAATATATTTAGTAAAAAAAATTTCTTTATCAGAACAAAATGCTATAAATATATTTTCTTCATTTAATGCATTAATATATAGTTCAATAATAATAGGAGGATGACTAAGTGATAAAATAATAGGATTTAAAAGAACATTATTTTTAAGTTTAATCTTGTTAATAATAGGATATATAAATATATATATATCAGAAAATAATATTAATATATTATATTTAGGAATATCAATAATATCTTTAGGAACATGTTTATTTAAACCAACATTATCATCACTATTAGCTAATATATATAAAAAAAAATCTATTATACCAGATACTGGTTTTACTATGTATTATATGTCTATAAATATAGGATCATTTTTATCTATAATAATTACACCTTGATTAGTTCATAATTATGGATGAAAATTATCTTTTTGTTTGCCATTATTTAGTTTAATAATTGCTCTATTAATTTATATAAAATTTAAAAAAATTCTTAAAAATTACGGATCAAAAATTGATTTTTTAGAAATTAATAAAAAAAATATATATATATCTATATTTTTATTGACAACTATTTTAATAACTATATTTTATTTAATAAATAAACAAAAATTAATTAATGATATTATTAAAATAATAATTTTAACAATAATATTAATATTTATAAAAAAAACTTGACTATTAAATATAAAAAAAAAAAAAAAAATTATAGTTATGTTTATTTTAATGATAGAAGCTATAATATTCTTTATATTATATAATCAAATCCCAACATCAATAAATTTTTTTACTATTAAAAATGTTAAACCTAATATATTAAATATAAATTTTTCTCCAGAACAATTTCAATCACTAAATCCATTTTGGATTATAATATTTAGTCCTATATTATCATATATATATAATAAATTAGGAAAAAAATGATCTATAATTAATAAATTTTCTATAGGAATTATTTTATATTCAATATCTTTTATTATATTACCAATAGGTATATATTTAAGTACTGATAATAAAGGATTAATGTCATCTTACTGATTAATACTAAGTTACGCTTTTCAAAGTATAGGAGAATTAATGGTATCAGGATTAGGACTATCAATGATTACTCAATTAGTTCCTAAAAAACTATTAAGATTAACTATTAGTACATGATTTTTAATTACATCTATATCAATTATAATATCAGCTAATATAGCTAATTTAATAACATTTTCTAAAAATATAAATAATTTAGAATCAATTAAAATATATTCAAATAATTTTCTTAAAATAGGAACATATAGCATTATAATATCAATTATAATACTATTACTAACTCCTATATTAAACTCAATAATAAAAAAATAGTATTAATTTAAAATAAAAATTAATGGAGAGATAATGAATATAGCAATTATAATATGCATGCATGGTACATTAAGTTTAGAAATATTAAAAACAATAGAACTAATAATAGGAAAACAAAAAAATATTTCTGCAATAAAATTTTTACCAGGAGAAAATATTAATAATCTAATTAATAAATATAAAAAATCATTTAAAGAATTATGTATATCTGATGGAATAATTTTTTTTGTAGATATAATGGGAGGCAGTCCATTTAATGCAGCTAATAAAATATTACATAAAAAAAAAATAAAATGTGATATTATTTCAGGAACTAATATACCTATGATTCTTGAAGTATGTATGGCTAGAGAAGAAAATAAAAATTTTAACGAATTAATATCTTTAGCTATAAATATAGGTAAAAAAAGCATTAATAATACAAAAAAAATAAATAATATTACAAAAATAAACAAAAAAAAAAAAACTAATAAAGATAAAAAATATAATTATATGAAAATTATGCTTGCCAGAATAGATGATAGATTAATACATGGACAAGTATGTACTGGATGAAGTAAAGAATTTAAAATATCTAGAATTATAGTTATAAACGATTTAATATCAAAAGATAAAATAAGAGTTAAATTACTAACACAAGTTTCTCCTCCTAATATTACATCTCATGTAGTAGATATAAATAAATTTATAAAAGTATATAATAATCCAAAATATTTTGGAGAAAAAGTTTTATTATTATTTACAAATCCCAAAGATATAATTGAAATTATCAAAAAAGGAGTTAAAATTAAATCTATTAATATAGGAGGAATGTCATATAAAAAAGGTAAAAAACAAATTACTGATGCTATATCAGTAAATGAAAATGATATAAAATCATTTTATAAATTAAATAAAATGAACATAGAATTAGAAATAAGAAAAGTACCTAACGATAATAAAATAAATTTAATAGATATATTAAATAAAAATAAATAAATTTAAATAGGAAAAAAAATGGAAATAACTTTTACACAAATAGTGTTAATATTTTTAGCTAGTTGTTTAATAGGAGCAGAATCTATATTAGATGAATTTCAATTACATAGACCTATAATAGCATGTTCATTAATAGGATGAATATTAGGTGATTTAAAAACCGGAGTAATATTAGGTGGAACATTAGAAATAATTTCATTAGGTTGAATGAATATAGGTGCTGCTATATCACCAGATACAGCTTTAGCATCAATAATATCAACAATATTAGTTATAATAAGTAAACAAAGTATAGGATCAGGAATAGCCTTAGCATTACCATTATCTGCAACAGGACAAATATTAACTATAATAATACGTAGTCTAACTATAGGTTTACAACATTTAGCAGATAAAACAATTAAAAAAAACCAAAATTTATTCTTAATTTCATGTATACATATAACTGCTTTGTTTCTACAATCTATGAGAATAGCAATTCCTACATTAATAATTATTTTATCTATGGGAACAGAAATAATACAGAAAACATTAAATTCTATACCACTTGTAATTACTAATGGTTTAAATATAGCTGGAGGAATAATAGTTGTTGTAGGATATGC
Source organism: Candidatus Stammera capleta (assembly GCA_036689365.1). Taxonomy (GTDB): domain Bacteria; phylum Pseudomonadota; class Gammaproteobacteria; order Enterobacterales; family Enterobacteriaceae; genus Stammera; species Stammera capleta_AO. The sequence goes on from CP144805.1 coordinate 158,908, forward strand.
AATGGTAATAAATATGATGAAAACAAAATCATTAATGCCATTTTTTTATTTAGGATTTACTATAGCTGCATTTACTAAATTTAATTTAGTAGGATTAGGTATAATAGCTTTATCTTTAGCAATTATATATATACAATTATCACCAAAATATTATATTGAAAAATTAAATAATAATGTTAATAAAAAAAACATAATCAAAGAAGACGAATTAGATTAATTAATAAAGGAATAAATAAATGAATAAAAAAAAAATAAATAATACAGATTTAAATAAAGTATTTCTACGTAGTAATCTTTTACAAGGTTCATGAAACTTTGAAAGAATGCAAGCATTAGGTTTTTGTTATGCTATGGTACCAATAATAAATAAACTTTATCATGATAACAAAAAAGAAAAAAAAAAAGCTACACAAAGACATTTAGAATTTTTTAACACACACCCATATATGGTAGCTCCTATATTAGGAGTTATAATAGCTATGGAAGAAAAAAAAGCTAATGGATCAAATATAGATGAAAGTGCTATAAATAGTTTAAAAATAGGATTAATGGGACCTCTAGCAGGTATAGGAGATCCTATATTTTGAGGAACTTTAAGACCAATATTAGCAGCATTAGGTTCTAGTCTAGCTTTAGATGGAAATATTATAGGACCTATAATATTTTTCCTTTCTTTTAATACTATTAGAATATCTACATTATACTATGGTATACATTATGGATATAGAAAAGGTTTAAATATTGTTAAAACATTAAATAAAAATTTATTGCAAAAATTAACAGAAGGTTCATCAATATTAGGTTTATTTATTATGGGTGCTTTAGTAAATAAATGAACAAAAATAAATATACCAGTAGTTATATCAAATGTACAACAATATCAAAGTAATGTAAGAAAAATTACTACTATACAAAATATATTCGATCAATTAATTCCAGGATTAATACCTTTATTACTGACATTAACATGTATGTGATTATTAAAAAAAAAAATTAATCCTATATTAATTATGACATGCATATTTATAATTAGTATTATAGGTAATTATTTTAAAATACTACAAAATTAAAAATATAAATTTTAAATAAACATTACACAAAATATATATAAACCCATATTTAAAATATGGGTTTAAAAATTATATTTCAATATTAGACAAAACATCTGTATTTATTTCAGAATCTACTTGACCAACTAAATAAGAACTAATTTCAGTTTCTTGAGGAGCAATCTGTATATTTTCTGAAATTAATCAATTATTTATTCATGGCAAAGGATTATAATTTATCTTAAAAGGAGAATTTAAATATATTGATTTCATTCTTAAATTAGTAATATATTCTATATATTTATAAATTATTTTTTTATTTAAACCTATTACAGATTCATTGGAAAATAAATAATTAGCTCATTCTTTTTCTTGATCAGAAACTTTAATATATAAATCATAACTTTCTTGTTTACACTCTTTAACTATATCAATCATATTTTCATTTTTTACAAAATTCATAATATTCAATATTTTTTGAGTGCCTAATAAATGTAAACTTTCATCACGAGCTATAAAACGAATAACTTTAGCATTACCTTCCATAAGATTTCTTTCAGCAAAAGAAAAAGAACAGGCAAAACTTACATAAAAACGTATAGCTTCCAAAGCATTTATACTAATTAAACATAAATAAAGACTTTTTTTAATTTCTCTTAAAAAATCTTTATCAAATGATAATTTATTATTTATATTTAAATTATTAGTAATAGAAATTAATTTATCATAATATTTAGATATATCCTTGGCTCTTTTAATTATATAATTATTATCCACAATACTATCAAATATAACACTAGGTTCATTAAAAATATTTCTTATTATATGAGTATAAGAACGTGAATGTATAGTTTCAAAAAAAGACCAAGTTTGTATTCATGTTTCTAATTCAGGTATAGATACTAAAGGTAATAAAGCTATACTAGGACTTCTACCCTGAATAGAATCTAATAAAGTTTGATACTTTAAATTACTTACAAATATATGTTTTTCATATTCAGATAAATTCTGAAAATCAATCCTATCTTTAGATAAATCTATCTCTTCAGGTCTTCAAAAAAAAGATAATTGTTTTTGTATTAAATTCTCAAAAAATAAATATTTTTGTTGATCATAACGAGCAATATTTACTGATTGTCCTAAAAACATAGGTTCTTTTAATTGATTATTTTTTTTTTTAGAAAAAGTAGTATAAATCATTTTATTTATTTAAATTTCACAAAAATTACATGACAAAGAAGAACATTTATTAATATCTTGCTGATCTTCAGCACCATCTCTAATATTTTGATAATATAAAGTTTTTATACCTAATTTATAAGAAATCAATAAATCTTTAAGTAAAACCGTCATAGGTATTCTATTGTTTTTAAAATTTAAAGGATTATAACTAATATTAGTAGAAATAGATTGATCAATAAATTTCTGAATAATAGAAACTAAATGTAAATAACCAATATTATCTGGTAAATCCCATAATAATTCATATTTATCTTTTAATTTTAATATTTCTGGTACTACTTGTTTTAAAACACCATTTTTAGATATTTTAATAGTTATAAAACCTCTAGGAGGTTCAATACCATTTGTAGAATTAGAAATCTGTGATGAAGTTTCAGAAGGCATAATAGCTGATAAAGTAGAATTACGTAAACCATATTTATTAATTTTTTTACGCAATTTTTTTCAATTACAATATAATATTTCATTACATATTTTATCAACATCTTTTTTATAAGTATCTATAGGTAATAAACCGATAGAATAATTTGTATGATTATAAAAATTACATTTACCTTTTTCTTTTGCTAAAATATTAGAAGCTCTTAATAAATAAAATTGTATAAATTCAAAAGTTTTATGTGTTAATTTTTTTGCACTACCATCTGAATAACGAACTCCATTCTTAGCTAAATAATAAGCAAAATTAGTTACTCCTATACCTAAAGAACGTCTATTTAAAGCACTTAATTTAGCAGCATAAATAGGATATTCTTGATAATCTATAAGTTCATCTAAAGCTCTAACTAATAAAATAGATAAATTTTTTATTTCTTTTAAATCTTTTATTTTACCTAAATTAAAAGCAGATAATACACAAAGTGAAATTTCACCTTTATTACTATTTGGAGAAACTAATGGTTTAGTAGGTAAAGTTATTTCTAAACATAAATTAGATTGCCTAATAGGAGATTTCTTAGAATTAAAAGAACTATGATTATTACAATGATCTACATTTTGTATATATATTCTTCCTGTAGAAGTTCTTTCTTGCATTAATAATGTAAATAAATCAACAGAAAAAATTTTTTTTTTTCTTAAATTATCTTTTTTTTCATAAAAACAATATAATTTTTTAAATTTGTCTTGATCTATAAAAAAATATTTATATAAATCAGGAACATCTGAAGGATTAAATAAAGTAATATATTTTTTATTAATTAAACGTTGATACATTAATTTGTTTAATTGAACACAATAATCCATATGTCTAACTCTATTTTCTTCTATTCCTCTATTATTTTTTAAAACTAATAAATCTTCAACTTCTAAATGTCATATAGGATAAAATAATGTAGCTGCTCCATTTCTAATTCCTCCCTGAGAACAACATTTTACAGCACTCTGAAATAATTTATAAAAAGGTATACATCCAGTATGAAATGTTTCCCCTGAACGTATAGGACTACCCAAAGCTCTTAATCGTCCTACATTAATACCTATACCAGCTCTTTTAGATACATAATTAATAATAGAATTTGTAGTAGCATTAATAGAATCTAAACTATCATCACATTCTATTAATACACAAGAACTAAATTGTCTTACAGGAGTTCTAACTCCTGCCATAATAGGAGTAGGCAAAGAAATTTTAAATAATGAAATTGCATCATAAAAATTTTTAATATATTTTAAACGAACATCCTTTTTGTACCTAACAAATAAACATGCAGAAATTAAAATATAAGCAAATTGTAAACTTTCATATATTTTACCAGTAACTCTATTCTGTACTAAATACTTTCCTTCTAGTTGTTTTACTGCTACATAAGACAAAGACATATCTCTATTATGATCTACATAATTATTTAATATATTGAATTCCTCTTTAGAATATTCTTTTAATAAAATATTATCATATTTATTAATAGAAACTAAATATGTAACATGATCATACAAAGATGGAGGATTAAATTTTCCATAAGCTTTTTTTCTTAAATTAAAAATTAAAAGTCTAGCAGACATAAATTGATAATCAGGATAATTTTCTGAAATTAAATCAGCAGAAATTTTTATCATAATTTTATGAATACTAGAAGTTTTTATACCATTAAAAAATTGAATATAAGATTCCTTTTTAATTTTAGATATAGAAATATTTTTTAAACCATATGAAGCATAATTTAATACTTTATTAATTTTATTTAAATTTATTAATTCTTTACTACCATTTCTTTTTGTAACATACCAATTTCTATTCATAATATCCTTTATGATCTTTTTTTTTTAAAAATTTATTAATTAAAATAATTTAATATAATTTATAAAATGTAATAAATTTTAAATATTACAAAAATAAATTTTATAATATATTATATAAATTAACATAATTAATATAAACATAAAATAAAATTAATAAAATAATTTAGAGAAATTAATGAAAAAAAAAAATTCTAAAGAAAATAAAAATATAAATATAAAAAAAGAACTTAAAAAATCATATTTAGATTATGCTATGTCTGTAATAATTAATAGAGCATTACCAGATATAAGAGATGGACTAAAACCAGTACATAGAAGAATTTTATATGCAATGTATATTTTAAAAAATAATTACAATAAAAAATATAAAAAATCCGCTAGAATCGTAGGAGATGTTATAGGAAAATATCATCCACATGGAGACAATGCTGTATATGAATCTATAGTAAGAATGGCTCAAAATTTTTCATTAAGATATCCATTAATTAATGGACAAGGAAATTTTGGATCAATAGATGGAGATCCAGCAGCTGCTATGAGATATACAGAAATAAAAATGTCAAAAATAACTCAAGAACTTCTTGAAGATATAAAAAAAAATACCGTAAATTTTTTACCAAATTATGATTCTACAGAATTAATTCCAGAAATATTACCTAGCAAAATACCTAATATACTTATTAATGGATCCACAGGAATAGCTGTAGGTATGGCTACAAATATACCACCTCATAATATTAAAGAAGTAATAAATGCACTTTTAAAATTTATTGAAAATAAAAAAATAACTACTAAAAATTTAATGAAATATATTAAAGGACCAGATTTTCCTACAGGAGGAATAATAGAAAATAATCATGGTATATATAAAGCATATAAAACTGGAAAAGGAATAATTAAAATAAAAGCTAAAATAAAAATAGAAAAAAATAATAAAAATAATAAAAAATTAATAGTTATAAAAGAATTACCTTACCAAACTAATAAAATAAAAATAATAGAAAAAATAATAGAATTAATTAAAATTAAAAAAATAGAAGGTATAAATAATATAAGAGATGAATCTAATAAAGAAGGTATAAGAATAATTATAGAAACAAAAAAAGACATTAAAAAAAAAATATTAATAAATCAATTATTATATTTAACTAATCTTAAAATTAATTACGGTATAAATATAATAGCTTTATATAAAAAAAAACCTAAAAAATTTAATTTAAAAGAAATATTTAATATATTCATAAAACACAGAAAAAAAATAATTAAAAAAAAAACTTTATTTAAACTAAACATTATAAAAAAAAAAATTCATATATTAAAAGGATTAATAATTAGTTCTTTTCATATAGATGAAATTATTAATATAATTAAAAATTCTAAACAATTAGATGAAGCTAAAAAAAAAATATCTAAATTAAATTTTAAAAAAAATATATATATTAAATTAATAAATATAAAAAAAAAAGAATATAAATTAAGTAAAAAACAAATCTCATCAATATTAAATTTAAATTTAAGTAAATTAACACATATAGAACAAAATAAAATAAAACATAAATATTATAAATTAAATAAAAAAAAATATATATTAAAAAAAATACTTACAGAAAAAAAAATTTTATTAAATATAATTAAAAAAGAATTTATTGACATAAAAAATAAATATGGAGATAAAAGAATTACAAAAATAAATAAAAAATATAAAAAAATAAAAACAAAAGATTTAATAAAAAAAGAAAAAATAATAATTTTTTTAACAAAATTAAATTTTTTAATTTACCAGAAAATATCTAAATATAATATACAACATAAAGGAGGTAAAGGAAAAAAAATTAATAAATTAAAAAATAATAATTGTATTAGAAAAATTATAATTACTAATACTCATAACAATATATTATTATTTTCTAACAAAGGAAGAATGTTCAAAATTAAAATTTATAAATTAATTAAAAAAAACACTATAAAAAATAAACTAATAACAAATTTTATAAAACTTAAAAAAAAAGAAAAAATAACATGCTGAATAAAAAAAAAAAATATATATAAATATTTTATTATATTAACAAGTAAAGGATTAATAAAAAAAATTAAAATAAACAAATCTAAAAAAAATGGTTTAAATATTATTAATTTAAAAAATAAAGATAAAATTATAAATGTAAATTTATTAAATAAAAAAAAAGATATAATGTTATTTACTAAATTAGGTAAAGCAATAAGATTTAAAATAAAATTAATTAGAGAAATGAGTAGAAAATCATTAGGAATAAAAGCAATTAAATTAAATTCAAAAGATAAAATAATATCATCAATAATACCTAATAACAAAAAAGAAATTTTAATAGTTACTGAAAAAGGTTATGGTAAAAGAACTTTAATTAATGAATTTTTAACTAAATCTAGAGCAATAAAAGGAATAAAATATATAAAAAATAATTTTAAAAATGGCAACGTTGTAAAAGTAATTGAAATAAATAAAAAAGACGAATTAATAATTGTAACAAATAAAAAAAATATAATTCGTATTTTAGTAAAAGAAATTAAAATATTAAAAAGAAACACCCAAGGTATAATATTAATTAGATTAAAAAAATCAGAAAAAGTAATAGATATACAAAAATTATAATAAATGTTTCTTTAAAATAAAAATTATAAAACATGAACTGAAGTAGTATTACTAGTCCCAGATGATACTAAAGCTCCAGAAATCATAATTACTATATCACCTACTTTGGCATAACCAGTAGAAATAGATAATTCTTTGCCTATACGATAAAAATCATCAGTAGAATTTATTGATTCTATTACCATAGGTACTACTCCTTTACTTAAAATTAATTGTCTAGCTACACATTCATCTTTAGTTAAAGCTAGAATCAAAGATCTAGGAAAATACTTTCTAATAAATTTTGCAGATTTTCCTGCTCTAGTATAAACTAAAATTAAAGGACAATTTAATTTTTTAGATATATCTACAGAACTACTACAAATAGCTTCACTAATAGGCATATGTTTATCCTCTTTATAATTTGAAAAATTATATTTCATAGAATTATCAGTATGCTCACATATAGTTGACATAATTTTTACAGATTCAACTGGATATTTACCTTTAGCACTTTCTGCTGATAACATAACAGCATCAGTTCCATCTAATATAGCATTAGCTACATCACCTGCTTCAGCTCTAGTAGGTCTGGGATTATTAATCATTGATTCTAACATTTGAGTAGCTGTAATAACCACTTTTCTAGAAAAATTACATTTTTTTATCATCATTTTTTGAGCAAAAATTACATCTTCTACAGGTATTTCAACACCTAAATCACCTCTTGCCACCATAATACCATCAGATACATTTAATATTTTATCAAAATTATTTAAACCTTCTCTGTTTTCAATTTTAGATATAATTTGAATTTTATTACCATTATTTTTATCTAAAAATTTTCTTATTTCTAATACATCAGAACTTTTTCTTATAAATGAAGCTGCAATAAAATCAACTTTATATTTACAACCAAAAATTAAATCATATTTATCTTGATTTGATAAAGAAGGTAAAGAAACAGAAATATTAGGTAAATTAATCCCTTTATTTTCGCCTAAAAAACCATTATTATGAACTTTACAAATTACTTTATTAATTTCTTTTCTAATTACTTCCATAGAAATTAAACCATCATCAATCAAAACAATATCACCAATACTAATATCTCTTATAAAATTTTTATAAGATACACTAACAATATTTTTATTACCTATAAATTTTTTATCATATATAAAACTAAAGAGTTGACCAGAACGTAAATACACTTCTTTAGAATTTTCTAATTTAGAAGTACGTATTTCTGGACCTTTAGTATCTAATAATAAAGGAATTTTTTTTCCCGTTATATTCATAACTTTTCTTAAATTATTTATATGATTTTTATGAATATCATGATTTCCATGAGAAAAATTTAATCTAGCTACATCCATACCTGAATTTATTAATTTAACCAAAATATCTACATTATTTATATTTGGTCCTAAAGTACAAACAATCTTAGTTTTTTTCATATTATTAATATTTTTTAAAAATAAATAATTATCTAATTGCGTTCTAGTGGAATCGAACCACTGACTTCCATCACGTCAAAATGGCACTCTACCTCTGAGTTAAGAACGCTAAAATTAAATTTATGTTAATATACAATATTATTATATAATAAAAATTTATAATATTTAATTATTAAAAAAATTTATTTAAAATAATGAAAAAAAATTTTATCAAAAAATTAGAAAAAAGAAATTTAATAGTACAAATTTCAAACAAAAAAAAAATAATTAAAAAAATTAAAAAAAAAAATATAAATATATATTGTGGTTTTGATCTAACAAATAATAGTTTACATTTAGGACATTTAATTCCTCTTATAACATTAAAAAGATTGTCAAAATATGGATATAAAATAATTATATTATTAGGAGGATCAACATCTATAATAGGAGATCCTAGTTTTAAAAAAAGAAAAAAAAATATTAATTTAAAAAAAAATATTAGTAATTATACTAAAAAAATAACTTTACAAATAAAAAATTTTTTCAAAAACAATAGAAATATATTTTTATTAAATAATAAAAAATGATTAAATAATATGAAAGTATTTTTTTTCCTTACAAAAATAGGAAAATTTTTTAATATTAACCAAATGTTAAATAAAGAAGCTATAAAAAATAGAAATAGTAACAAAGGAATTACATTTAAAGAGCTTTCTTATTGTATATTACAAAGCTATGATTTTTTATATTTATATAAAAAATTTAATATAAATTTACAAATAGGAGGATCAGATCAATGAGGTAATATTACATCAGGAATACATTTAATAAAAAAAAAATATAATAAAGAGGTATTTGGTATAACATTGCCATTAATGATAAAAAAAAATGGAATAAAATTTGGTAAAACAGAAAATAATGCTTTATGATTAGATCCTAAAAAAACTACTCCCTACGAATTTTATCAATTTTGATTAAATATACCAGATAAACAAGTATCAGATTTTCTTAAACAAATAACATTTTTAAAAATAAAAAAAATAGAAAATATTTTAAAAAATAAAAATATTAATTTAGCAAAAAAAATTCTAGCAAAAGAAATAACTAAAATTATACATGGAAAAAAAGAATTTAAAAACATTAAATTCTCTACTGATTTTTTCTTTAAAAAAAATAAATGGAAAAACAATAAAAAATATTTTTATAAATTATTTAAATTAAATATACCTAAATTATCTATTTCAACAAAAATAACTTTTCTAAAAGAAATAATATTAAAATTAAATATTACTAATAGTAAATCACAAGCACATAATTTAATTTTAAATAAATCTATATATATAAATTATAATATAATATCAAATGTAAATTATTACATAAATAAAAAAGATAAATATTTTAATAAATTCACTTTAATAAGTAAAGGGAAAAAAAAATTTTTTATATTAAAATGAAAAAATAAATAATCTATTTAAATATTAATATCCTTCTGTAGTTATATTTTTTTTATTTATAAAAAATTTTTTTTCTAATATTTTCGTAATAGAATTAATCATTTTAATATTACCACATATCATAAAATGATTATTATTATTATTAATATATTTAATTAAATTAAAATTTAAAAAAAAATCATTTATATGACCATTTATAATATTTTCTTTTTTTATAAAAAAATTTTTATTATTACTAACAGCAAAAAATAAATTTAAATAATTAAAACCATATTTTTTCTTAAATAATAATAATTTATCTAAATAAAAAATTTTATTTAAATATTTTACTCCATATAAAAAAAAAATTCTTTTAAATTTTTTTTTAATACTAATATAATCACTTTTTAAAATAGATAAAAAAGGAGCTATAGAAGTACCTATACATATCATTCATAAAATATCTATTTTAGAAATATTATTAATAATAAAATTTCCACTAGAATATTTTGTTATATAAATATAATCATTTGGAATTAAATTAAATAATAAATTACTAAAAAAATTTTTTTTATTTTTTTTAATAAAAAACTCTAAATTTTTATCTTTAGTAGAATTTACAAAAGAATAATATCTAAAATTAAATTTATTAACATCTCTGAAAGCTAATTTTGTAAATTGACCTCCTATAAAAGAATTAATATTATTTTCTAAAAAAATACTAAAAAAATTATCATCTCATTTTTTAATTTTTTTTACTCTAGTTTTAATTCATTGCATAAACTATTTTTTTAAAAAATTAAAACTAGACATACCTTTATATAAATTAGATCCTAATTCTTCTTCTATACGTATTAATCTATTATATTTTGCTATTCTTTCCGATCTACTCATAGATCCTGTTTTTATTTGACCAGAAGAAATACCAACAGAAATATCAGCTATACTAGTATCTTCAGTTTCTCCAGAACGATGAGAAATTATAACAGAATAATTATATTTTTTAGCTAAATTAATAGTTTTAAAAGTCTCAGATAAAGTACCTATTTGGTTAGGTTTAATTAAAATAGAATTTACTACATTTAAATTAATTCCTTTTTTAAGAATATCAACATTAGTAACAAATAAATCATCACCAACTAATTGAACATTTTTACCTAATATACCAGTTAAATAAACATATCCCTCCCAATCTAATTCACTTAAAGGATCTTCTATAGATAAAATAGAATATTTATTTACCCAATCATTTAATAAATCTGTAAATTCATAAAAAGAATATTTTTTATTTTCAAATATATAAACTTTATCTTTTTTATTATAAAATTCTGATGCAGCACAATCTAAACCTATATAAATATCTTTTCCTAAAACATAACCAGATTTATTTATCGCATCACTAATTAATACTAAAGCTTCTTCATTAGAATTTAAATCTGGAGCATAACCACCTTCATCTCCTATAGATATTTTTTTATTATTTAATTTTAATATTTTACCTAAATTATGAAATATTTCAGAACAAATTCTTACAGCATGTCTAAAACTTTTAGCATTAACAGGTAAAATCATAAATTCTTGAATATCTATATTATTATCTGCATGACATCCACCATTTATAATATTTACCATTGGTACAGGCATAAATAAATTATTATTATTATTAAGTTTAGATATATAATTAAATAAAGATAAATTTAATGATTTAGAGCTAGCTTTAGCTAAAGCTAAAGAAACAGCCAAAATAGAATTAGCACCTAATTTAGATTTATTATGAGTTCCATCAATATCTATCATTATTTTATCAATAATATTTTGATCTGTAGATTCTAAACCTAACAATTCTTTAGAAATAATATTATTAATAATAAATACAGATTTTAATACACCTTTACCTAAAAAACGATTAATATCATTATCACGTAATTCTATCGCTTCTTTGGAACCAGTAGAAGCTCCAGAAGGAACAATAGATCTTCCATAATAACCATTTTCTAAATATACTTCTGCCTCAACAGTAGGATAACCACGTGAATCTAATACTTCTCTACCTAATATTTTAGTAATTTTACTCATATACATTTCCTTAAATTTTTTAAAAAAAAACTATATAATAATATATTATATAATTATAAATATATAATAAACACAAATTTATATAATAAATAATTAATATTTTATTTATATCAATAAAAAACAATAATTATATATTAAATAATTATTTTAAAATAAAAATATTTAAATATTTATTTTAATAATTAATTTATATTTATTATTTTATTATAAATTAAAATAAATAAAAATAAAATTTACATATATATATAAATATGTTAATATATTTCTATTTAGCGGGATAGAGCAGTGGTAGCTCGTCGGGCTCATAACCCGAAGGTCGTTGGTTCAAATCCAACTCCCGCAAATTATTTAATCTTAAAAAAAATATTTATATATAATTTTAAAAAAATAAAGTATTAATATACCTTTTAAAAATCCAATTAAAATACTTAAAAATTTATCAATAAAAGAATAAATTAATAAAAAAAATCTCTTAGTTAATAAAAATAAAAATCCTTCTAAAATAAAAATTAATAATATTAATATAAAAAATAATAAAAAAGAAAAGATTTTTTTTTTAATTAAAAAAATATAATATTTATCAAATAAAAATAAAAAAATAATTTTAATAAAAAAATATAAAATTATAAAAAACAACAAAGAAAATAACTCTCTTAAAAAACCTCTTCTAAAACTATACATTATAGATAAAAAAATTATAATATATCCTATAATATAAACTAATTTTGTAAAATTCATAATTATATAATACTTAAAATTTATAATTAATTAAAATATTTAATATATTTTAAAAAAATTCTATTTTATATAAATATAGTCCTCAAGGTTTAACTAATTTTATTTTCAAAAAATTATTATTTCTAACAGATAATATATATTTTATTCAACTCAAAGAATATTTTTTTATACCTATTAATAATAAACTACTAACAATATTTCTAACCATATGATATAAAAAAGAATTAGCTTTAATATCAAATATTATATACATATTTTTTTTAAATATATTTAAATGCATAATATTTTTATAAATATTTTTAGATTCACAACCTGAAGATTGAAAAGAAGTAAAATCATGTATACCTAACAAATATTTAGAAGCTTTAATCATTAAACTAATATCAACTTTATTATAATAATACATTACTAGTTTATCTAAAAAACTAGATCTAATTCTAGAATTTCAAATAAAATATAAATATCTTCTAGAAAAAACATTATAACGAGCATGAAAATTTTTTTTTACATACTTAACTCATTTAAATGAAATATCTTTAGGTAAATTAAAATTAGAAATTAATAATCATTCTTTTTCCAACTTATAACATAAAGTATCAAAATGAAATATTTGACCTAAACTATGAACTCCAGAATCAGTTCTACTAGAACAAAAAATTCTAATTTTATGTTTAGCAATTTTAGACAAACATTTTTCTATTACTTCTTGTATACTATTATTAATATGTAATTGTCTTTGTCATCCTAAATAATTAGTACCTTTATATTCTACACAAACTAATAATCTATATTTATTATTTAACATAAAATTTGCTTTTATTACGCAAAAAATATAATTTAGATTTTTTAAAATATTTTTTCTTTTTTATTACAATAGAATTTATCATAGGAGAATGTACTAAAAATATTTTTTCTACACCTTCATTATAAGAAACTTTTCTTACAATAAAAGAAGAATTTAAACCCCTGTTTTTAAAAGAAATTATTATTCCTTTAAATATTTGTATTTTTTTCTTAGTACCATCAATAATTAATGATTTTACTTCAACAATATATCCTGATCTCAAAAAAGGTATATTTTTATTTAAATATTTGTTTTCAACAAAACTAATTAATTTATTTTTCATATAAACCTTTAAATTTTTTTTTTAAAAATATTCTTAATTTTATTTAATATTTTAATTCAATCTTTACTTAAAAAAGAATCATATAATAAATAAGGTTTTAAAATTAAAGTTTTTAAAAAAGAATGCCTTAATCTTCATAACTCAATATTGTTGTGATTACCAGATAAAAGAATTTTAGGCACAGAAATATTATTAAATATACTTGGTCTAGTATAATTAGGATATCCTAATAAACCTTTAAAATAAAAAGAATCATTATTACAAGAATCAATATTATTTAATATACCAGGTATATTTCTTATAATAAGATCTATAACTACTAATAAAGATATTTCACCACAACTTAAAACAAAATCACCTATAGAAATTTCTATATCAACATAATTATTAATTATACGTTGATCTATACCACTATAACGACTACATATAAATATTAAAGAATTATAACTCAATAATTTATTAATTATATTAATATCAATAATTTTACCTTGAGGAGAAAGATGTATAACAAAAGATTTTTTATATAAACTACGAATTTTCTTTATTATTTTATATAAAGGTTTTGGATTCATTAATAAACCTGCTCCACCACCATAAATTTTACCATCTATATTATAATCAGATTTTTTAAAATCCATTAAATTTCAAAATTTAAAATTTAAAATTTTTTTTTTTATACCTTTATATATTAAACCATTTTTAAATGGAGATATAAAAAAATCTGGATTAATAGTAATAATATCAAAATTCATTTAATTATTTAATAATTAATAAAAATTTTTAAAAATAATATTTTAAATAATACTAAACAGATACAGTAATTAATTTTTTATATTTTTTAAACAAATAAACTACTCTTTTAGATAATACTGCACCATAATTAATTCATAAACTAATATCTTTAATATTTATAAATATATCTTTTTTAATTTTAAAATTACCAAATGGATTATAAAAACCTATTTTTTTTATAAATTTACTATTACGAAATCTACGTTTATCAGCTACAACAATATGATAAAAAGGAAAATTTTTTCTTCCATAACGAGCTAAACGTATAACTACCATACATTAATCCTCATTAAAATATCAATTAATTTAATTACTATAACAGTGGGAAAGGGATTCGAACCCTTGATACAATATAGTATACACATTTTCCAAACGTGCTCTTTAAACCACTCAGACACCCCACTAATACATTTATTATATACAAATAAAAATATTTTGACAAAATAAAATATTTTAATTATACTATTCAATATTCCTCTGTAGTTCAGTTGGTAGAACAGCGGACTGTTAATCCGTATGTCACTGGTTCGAATCCAGTCGGAGGAGTAAATTAAATATTTTTATATAGATCAATCATAAAATTATCTTTAATAAATTTTTTTCTTGAATTTATATCATCACCCATTAAAATTCTAAATAATTTATCAGTACTAGTAAAATCATCAATAAAAACTTTTGATAATACTCTTTTCTTAGGATTCATAGTAGTATCTCATAATTGTATAGGATTCATTTCACCAAGACCTTTATAATGTTGAATAAATATTTTTTTTTTATTTTTATCTAAAACAAAATTAATTAAAGAATTTAAATTATTAAAATAAATTTTTTTATTATTTATAATAATAAATTTTTTATATTCTTTTTTAAAAAAAAACAATTTTTTACCTAAATTTAAAACAGAAAAATATTTTTCTTTAAAAAAATCACTATTAATATAAATAATCTCTTTATTAATTTCATTAAAATAAAAAATTTTAATTTTTAAAAAAATATTTTTTTTTAAAATTAATTTACAAAAAATTTTATTTTCTAAATAAAAATATTTATTTAAATAAAAAGAAAAATCATTTAATCATTCTTTTATATCATTAATATTAGTAATATTAATTGATTTAAAAAACATAATTTTATCAAAAATATAATTAGAAAATTTTGTTTCTAATTTATTAAAATCATTTAATAAACATTTATACTTATAAGAAAAATATACTAAATATTTATTTTTTAATAAAATTATTTTATTTTTTTTATAAAGATTAATTTTTTTAAAAGATAAAAATATTTTATATTTTAATAAATCATTGTAATTTTTAATATAAAATTCTTTTTTACCTTCATTAATTCTATATAAAGGAGGTCTAGCTATATATAAATATCCATATTTTATCAAATCAGGCATATATCTATAAAAAAATGTTAATAACAAAGTTCTTATATGAGCACCATCAACATCTGCATCAGTCATAATAATAATATTATGATATCTTAATTTACTTAAATTAAAATTTTTTCCTCCTATACCACAACCTAATACTGAAACTAAAATACTTATTTCTTTAGAAAATAGAATTTTATCTAAACTAGTTTTTTCAACATTTATAATTTTACCTTTTAATGGTAAAACAGCTTGATAAACACGATTTCTACCTTGTTTAGCAGAACCACCAGCAGAATCTCCTTCAACTAAAAAAATTTCTGAAAAAACAGGATTTTTTTCCTGACAACTAGCTAATTTACTAGCTATAATATTAAAATCAAAAATGTTTTTCTTTCTAGATAATTCTCTAGATTTTTTAAGAGATTCCCTTATCTTACAAGAATATATAATTTTATTTACAATATTTTTAGAATCAGAAATATTATTTAATAAAAAATTTAAAAATTTTTCATTTACTAAAGATTCAACTATTTTTTTAACTTCAGAAGAAATTAATTTTTCTTTAGTTTGAGAAGAAAATTTTGGATTAAACATTTTAATGACTATTATTGCAAATAAACCTACTCTTGTATCTTCACCATTAATATAATTATTTTTTTTCTTATTTAAATTTTTTTCTATATATGATTTTAAAGTACGAGTAATTGCAGATTTAAACCCAATTAAATGACTTCCTCCATCAACCTGAGGAATATTATTAGTAAAACATAATATCTTGTTTTTAAAAGAATCTATTCATTGACATGCTACTTCTAAAAAAATTTTTTTTTTACTTACATTAAAATAAAAAATATTTTTATGAATTAATTTTTTATTTTTAACTAAATCAGATAAAAAAAATTTAATACCACCATAATTTAAAAATTCATGAAAATTATTATTTTTTTTATTATTTATTTTAATATATAAACCATTATTTAAATAAGATAATTCTTTTAATCTCTTACATATAATATCAAAATTAAATTTATTACAATGAGAAAAAATTTTTTTATCAGGCCAAAATCTTATATAAGTACCAGTTAATTTTGTTTCACCAATAACTACAACATTTTTTTTTGGTACCCCAAAATAATAAATTTGATAAAATATTTTATTTTCTCTATATATTTTTAATTCTAATTTCTTTGATAAAGCATTAACTACAGATATACCTACTCCATGTAAACCACCAGAAATTTTATAAGAATTATTATCAAACTTACTACCAGAATGCAAAATTGTCATAATTAACTCTACACCTGAAATTCCAGTATCATTATTTACATCAGTTGGAATACCTCTACCATCATCTAAAACTGATATAGAATCATCTTTATGAAGAGTAATAAAAATATTTTTACAAAAACCAGCTAAATATTCATCTACAGAATTATCAATTATTTCAAAAACCATATGATGTAAACCAGTTCCATCATAAGTATCACCTATATACATACCTGGACGTTGACGAACAGCTTCTAAACCCTTTAAAATTTTAATACTAGAAGAATCATAAGATAACATATTTTTACTCATTTAAAAATTAAAATATTTATTTATAATTGAATTGGCATAATCATATAATTAATAAATTTATTATTAATATCTATAATTTTTACAATAGAATTATTATCTTTAAAATAAAAACGTATTTCAGAAGAATTTTTAATAGAATTTAAAATATCTAAAATAAATTTAATATTCAAATTTATATTTACAATATTATCAACACTTCTAATTAAAATTCTTTCTTTAATTTCATTATTATTAGAATCATTAGAAGTTAATATAAGATATTGCTTTTCAAAAGATAAATTAACATAATTAATTAAATTATTATTACTAACAACTAAAGTTCTTAATAAAGCATTTTTAAATAAAATTATATTTAAATCTACAAAAAAATAATTTTTTATAGATAAAAAAATTTTTGAATAATCAGGAAAAGAACCATTTATTAAACTTCCATAAATAATAAAATTACCAATAGTAATTTTAATAATATTAATATTTACTTCAAATAATATATTTTCATTATCTATAAAATTTAAAAATTTAAATAATTCCATTACTAATTTACTTGAAATAATTAAAGAAAAACATTTCTTATTTAAATAAGAAACATAATTAATAGGTAATTTATAAATAGATATACGATAACTATCTGTAGTTACAAAAAAAAAAAAATTATCTCTGCATTCTACTAACATGCCATTTAAATAATAATAAACATCTTGATTACCCATAGAAAAATATATTAAAAATATTATTTTTTTTAATAATGAACTAGAAATAATAAATTTATAATCAAAAGAAAATTTTTTATTTAAAACAGGAAAATTTTGAACAGGTAAAGTATTTAATAAAGAAATACTATTTAAACAAGATAATTTTAATCTATTTTTATACAAACTTACAAAAACTATATCTTCTTTAGAATAAGTACGAAATAATTCATATAATTTACGAAGACTAACAGTACAAGATCCATAAGAAAAAACATTTTCATCTGATAATATTATATTAAAATTAATTTCTATATCTAAATCAGTAACTATAAAAGTTAAATTCAAATCACTATTTAACTTTATTAAAATATGAGATAAAATTATATTTTTATTAGATATACTAATATAAGTATTTAGTTTACTTAAAATTTTAAATATACATTTTTTTTTTATATAAAATTTCATATTTAGACATTAAAACTAATTTAGTTAAATTATTATAATCAAATCTAATATTATTATTTATAATACATAATTTTTTAATTTTTCTACAAGAATATAATACAGTAGAATGATCTAAACCACCAAAATAAATTCCCAACTTATATAAACTACAATTAGTAAATTTTCTACTAATAGCTATTGACATTTGTCTAGGATATACAAAAGATTTACAACGAGATTTAGATAATAAATTTATAACCTTTATATTAAAATAATAAGATACTATTCTTTTTACAATATTAATTATAATATCATTTTTTTTTATATTTAAAAAATTATATAATATATTTTTTACAAAATCAATAGTAATATTATTTAAACAATTTAAATTTTTAGCCTTCATAAATAAAAAATTTAAAACACCTTTTAACTCATATATATTATTAAAATCTAATTTAGATATAAAAACAATAATTTTATTATCTAAAAAAAAATTCATAATTTTAGTATTTAAACATAAAAACTTATATTTAATATAATAATCAATTTTATTAATTTTAATAGATAAACCACATGATAATCTAGATATAATTCTACTATGTAAATTAATTTTTTTAATATTTTTATCACAAGTAAAAACTAATAAACAATTTTTTTTTAATAAATAATCCAATATATATATAAATTCTTCTTGTACATATTTGTTATATACTAAATATTGTATATCATCCATTAATAAAACATCAGCAGATTTAAAATAGTATTTAAATTTTTCTAAATTATTATTAGATATAAAAAACATCATATTATTTACAAATCTTTCTGTATTTATATAAATAATTTTTTTTTCTTTTTTATAAATAGAATTTATTTCATTACCTATAGAATTTATTAAATGAGTTTTACCTAAACCTGAATAACTATATAAAAATAATAATTTACTTCCTTTAAAAAAAAAATTACATAAATTTATTGTTTCTTTATAAGCAATAAAATTAGATTTACTGTAAATAAAATTACTAAATTTATATTCTTTAAATAAAATATAATTATTATTTTTTTTGAAATTATTTATTTTTTTATTTTTTAAAAAAATATTATTTTTATCATATATATTACCAACATAAAAATTTATTAATGGTAAATTTTTACAAAAAAAACTAAAATATTTTAAAATATTATTTAAATAATTATTTTTTACATAATTAATAACAAAAATATTAGGAGCATAGATATTTAAAGAATTATTATCTGCAACAACTTGTAATGGTAAAATTCACATGCTAAATTCATATTTAGATAAATTATTTTTAAATTTATTTAAACATTTTAATCATAAATTATATAATAACATAAATCTCACATTTAATATAAATAAATATAATAGTATAATTATTATACATAAATAAAATATATTAAATATAAACTTAAAATTAATTTTAATATGAAAAGAACATATCAACCATCAAAAATAAAAAAAAAACGTACTCATGGTTTTAGAAAAAGAATGTCAAAAAAAAATGGAAGAAAAATTATATCCTTCAAAAGAAGAAAAAAAAGAAAATATATATCAATATAAAAAATTTTCTTTACCTAAAAAAATGAAATTAAAAATAAAAAATATTTCATTTAACAAAAATATCATATATAATTTTCTATTAATTAAAATTAAAAAAAATAAATTTAATTATCCTAGAATTGGGATATTAATAAGAAAAAAATATATTAAACTTTCAGTAAAAAGAAATAAACTAAAAAGAATTATATACGAAACATTTAGATTAAAACAATATAAAATTAAGAATAATGATTATTTATTAATAGTAAAAAAAAAAATACTATATATAAAAAATTTTTTATTTTTCAAAAAAATATGAAAAATTTTTTACAAAAATAATAAAATATAAAAATTATAAAAGTAAAAAAAAATGAATTTAATAAAAAAAATTGTTATAATATCTATGCTCATAATTTCTTCTTTGTCTTGAGCAAAAAAAAATAATTTTGAAAACAAAAAACATCTAAGTAATAGATATATATATATAAAAAATAATGTTTTTTTAATTAAAATAAATAAATTTAATGGAAATATATATAAAAATATATTATTAAATTATACAGATAATGATAATAATAAAAAATTAATAAGTCAAATTAATATTGATATTTACAAAAAAAAAAATAATAATATCAAAAAAAAAATAATTTTTAAAAAACATAAAATATATGTCAATAATAAATACATAAAAATATTATTAGAGAAAAAAAATAATGATATTAAATATATAAAAAAATTTTTAATTAAAAAAAATTCATATAATTTTTATTTATATATAATAATAAAAAATAAATCTAATAAAATAATTTTTCATAAAATATATACTAAATTAATTAATAAAGAAAATATAAAAAATAACTTTAATAATATATCTTTTTTTAATGATAAAAATATATTTACAAAATATTTTATTGATAATGCTAAAAACACTAAAATATTAAAAAATAATTTAAATTGAATAGCAATATCTGAAAAATATTTTTCTACTATTTTAATTACACCTAAAATAAGTAAAAATAATAATCTATATATAAAAAAGAAAGATAAAAATAATGTTTCTATAAAATATATAAATAATTTTAAAATAGAACCAGAGAAAAAAAAAATAATTAAATTTAAATTATGAACAGGACCTAAATTAATAAATTATTTAAATAAAATAGAAAAAAATTTAGATATAAATATAATAGATTTTGGAAAATTATGATTTATATCAATACCAGTATTAAAATTAATAAATTTAATAAATAAAATAGTAAATAATTGAGGATATTCAATAATTATTACAACAATAATATTTAAAATAATTACATATCCATTAAATAAATTACAATTATCAATGTTAACAAAAATAAATGAAATACAACCAAAAATAAAAAAAATAAAAAAAAAATATAAAAATAACAAAAAAAAAATAAACAAAAAAATTATAAAAATATATAAAAAATATAATATAAATCCTATTTCAGGATCTATAGCAACTATAATACAAATACCAATATTTTTATCTATTTACAATGTTATAAAATATTCAGCAGAATTTAAAGATTCAAAATTTATTTTTTGAATTAAAGATTTATCTTCATATGATAAATATTATTTATTACCACTAATTATGGGTACATCAATACTACTATCACAAAAAAAAAATAAAAATGATAAATATATAAATACATTTTTTATACCAATAATGTTTACAATATTATCATTATATTTTCCTAGTGGAGTACTATTGTATTATATAACAAATAATTTAATAACATTAATACAACAAAAATATTTTTAAATAATGAAAAATTTTTACGATACTATCGTATCTCAATCTACCCCTATAGGGTATGGAGGTATAGGCATAATAAGAATATCAGGCAAAAAATCTAAAATATTAGCTAAAAAAATTTTAAACAAAAAAATTCTCCAAAGATACGCTACCTACACTTCATTTAAAAATAAAAAAGGTAAAATAATAGACTTTGGAATAGCAATATTTTATAAATCTCCTAATTCTTTTACTGGAGAAGATATTTTAGAACTTCAATGTCATGGAGGACAAAAAATAATAGAATTAATTATAAAATCAATTATTAATTTTAAAATAAAAAATATTAGAATAGCAGAACCTGGAGAATTTACAGAAAGAGCTTTTTTAAATAAAAAAATAGATCTTATACAAGCTGAAACAATAAATAATTTAATACATTCAAATTCAGAAAAGAATATTTTTTTAGCAATTAAAAATTTAAAGGGAAAATTTTCTATAAAAATTAAAAAAATAATTAAATTAATTAATAAACTATTAATAAATATAGAAAAAGAAATTAGTTTTTCTGAAAAAGAAAACATTTTATCAAAAAAAAAAAAAATTAAATTTAAAAATAATATTATTTATAAAAAAATTTGTAAAATATATAAAAAATCAAAAAAAAGTTTACTTATTAATAATAAAATTAAAATTTCTATTGTAGGAAAACCAAATGTAGGAAAATCAAGTTTAATGAACTTATTAACTAAAAAAAATACATCAATAGTTACTAACATACCAGGAACAACAAGAGATATTATAAAAAAAAAAATAAATATAAATAATAATATAAATATAGAAATAAATGATACTACTGGAATACATAAAACCAATAATAAAATAGAAAAAATAGGTATAAAAAAAACATGAAAATTAATTAATTATTCTAATATAATTATATTTATAGAAAATTCATCAGATACAACAGAAAAAAATATATTTAATATATATAAAAAAAAAATAGAAAAAAATATAAAAAATAAAAAAAAAATATTATTTTTAATACGTAATAAAATAGATATTTCAAAAGAAAAACATAAAATTATTAAAAATAAAAAATACACAATAATAAATTTATCTACTAAAAAAAATATAGGAATTAAAACATTAAAATCAGAAATAAACAAAATAATAAAAAATTTAAATCAAAATAATACATTTTTAATTCAACAAAGACATTTAATATTAATAAAAAAAACCAAAAAAGAAATTAAAAATATAAAAAAAATAATAAAAACAAATTTAAATAAAAAAAAAATTAATTTAGATATAATATATCAAAATTTATTTAATAGTCAAAAATTTTTAAATGAAATTTTAGGAACAAAAAAATATACTTCAAAAAATATTATTAAAAACATATTTAAAAATTTTTGTATAGGAAAATAATAATTAATATAATTATAAAAAATATGATTAAAAATATTTATTTTAAAATTAATACAAAACATTCTAATAAAAGAATAGATATTTTTTTATCTAAAAAAATTAAAAATATATCCAGAAATAAAATTAAAAAAAATATAAAAAAAAAAAATATATTTATAAATAATAATGTAGTAAAAAAACCAAATAAAAAGATAAAATATAAAGATATTATTTTTATAAAAAAAATAGAAATAGAAAAAAATATATATAAATCTAATAACAATATTAAATTAAATAAAATATATGAAGATAAATATATATTAATAATAAATAAAAAAAAAAATATTGTAGTTCATCCAGGATCAGGAAATTTGCAAAATACATTAATGAATACATTAATGTATTATTATCCAATAATATATAAAAAAATACCTAGATGTGGAATAATTCATAGACTAGATAAAAATACTACAGGATTAATTATAATAGCTAAAAAAAATAATATTTATAAAAAACTAATATATTATATGAAAAAAAGAAAAATTCATAGAAATTATATAGCATTAGTATGAGGAAAAATAAATTATAATGGTTTAATAAATAAACCAATATCTAGACACAAATATCAAAGAAAAATAATGTCTATAAACGAAAATGGTAAAAAAGCTAAAACTTATTTTAAAGTAATAGAAAATTTTTCTTTTTGTACTTTATTAAAAATAACTTTAGAAACTGGAAGAACACATCAAATTAGAGTTCATATGAATTATATAAAACATCCTATTATAGGAGAAAATATATATACAAGAAAAAAAATTTCTCAACAATTTATTATTCCATATTCAGTTAAAAAAAAAATAGATAAATTAAAAAGACAAGCTTTACATGCATATTCATTAAAATTTAAACATCCTCAAAATAAATATATTGAAATTAATTCACCTTTACCTAAAGATATATTAGATATAATTTTTGAATGTAGATTGAAAAAAAATAATTAAAAATTAAATTTTAATCATCTTTCTAAAATAAATACCGCAGAAATAGAATGTATATTATAATTAGAATAAAAAGAATTATAAAATTCTAAATTATCATTCATAAAATTACGAGCAGCACAAGAAGTAAATCTTTCATCAGAAAAAAATACTGTTAAACTAAATTCTTTAATTAAATAATTAGCAAAATTATTAATATATTTAATAATTAATTTATGATCATTTTTATCCAAACTATATGGATATCCTATAACCACTTTTTTTACTAATCAAATATCAATAATTTTTTTAATATCCATTCAATTTACAGGCACACCTTTTCTTGCATTTAAACATATTAATGGACTAGCTGTTTTAGTATAAAATTGACCTACAGCCATTCCAATATATTTCATACCAAAATCAAAAGAAATAATAAACATAATTTTTAAAATAAATTTTATATAAATTAAAATTATTTAAATTAAATTTAAAATATTTTTTAAACTTAATTTAGCATCACCAAATAAAACACCAACATTTTTTTCAGAAAAAACCGGATTATAAATTTTAGAAAAACTTGTACTACAATTAATATTTTTTTTTAAAATTATAGAAAACTTAGATTTTCAAATTTCCACAACAGGCATACCATATAAAATACATTTTTTATCATAAGTAGCTCTAGGATTAATTATATCATTAGCTCCAATTACTAAAATTAGTTTATTACTTAAAAAATAAGAATTTATTTGATTTAAATAATATATATATTTATTTTTTATATGAACTTCAGCTAATAATAAATTCATATGACCAGGTAATCTACCTGCTATAGGATGTATTATAAATTTAACATCTATTAAATATTTATATATCAAAATATTTACTAATTTAGAAATTAAATTTTGACATTGAGATAAAGCCATGCCATATCCTGGAACTATAATAATTTCTTTAAAAGAAATTATTTTATTTTTTACATCTAAAAAATTTAATTTATTAAATTTTTTTTTTATAAAAATATTTTCATCATTATTTCTTAAAAAAAATATTTTTCCTAAAATAATTTCATAAATAGATTTGTTCATTGATAAACACATTTTTTTAGATAAAATAAATCCCGATGAACTAACTAAAGATCCTATAATAATTAATAAACTATTATTTAATATGAAACCAGAAATTACTGAAGATAAACCTGAATAAGCATTTAATATAGAAATAACAATAGGAATATCTGAAGAATCTAAACTATTTAAAATACTAAAACCCAAGAAAATACTTATTAAAAAAATTAAAAAATATATAAAAATTAAATATTTATAATAATTTAATTTTAAAAAAAAATATAAACAAAATAATAATAAAAATATATTTAAACAAAAAACTTTTTTATTAACATTAAAATTATTAAATAAATTAATATTAATTAATTTTAAATAAGAAATTATAGATCCTATAAAAGTAATAGAACCAATAAAATTACTTAAAAAAATTTCTATTAAATTAATTAAATAATTATTTTTATATAAAAAAATATTATTATATCCTATAATAATAGCTGCAAAACCTATAAAACTATGCATTAAAGTTATTAATTCAGGTATATTAGAAATATTTAATTTAAAAGATATAAATCATCCTATTATAGATGTTAAAAAAAATAATAAAAAAGTCAAAAAAAATAAAAGTTTTTTTTTTAAACAAAACATATAATAAATAATAGGAATAAATATTCCTAAAAAACCAAAATTTATACTATATAAGAATTTTTTTTTATTAGAAAAAAAAAATAAACATAAAAATAACAATACTACAGATAAAAAATTAAGTAAATAAAATATATTAAAATTTATAAACATTTAAAACTCCTAATTAAATAATATTTTTAATATACGTTTAGTAATAAAAAAACCAGAAAATATATTTATATTCACCAAACTTAAACTTAATAAAGAAAGAAAAATATTTAAAAAGTTATTACTTTCATTAATTTGTAATAAAGAACCTATAATTACTATACTAGAAATAGTATTTGTTAAAGACATTAAAGGAGTATGCAAAAAACTTTTAATTTTAATAATATTCATATAACCAAAAAAATAAGAAAATAAAAATATAAATAAATTATTAAAATAAACTAAAAAAACAGAATTATAAAAACCTATTAAAATTAAAATATAAATAAATAATAATAATAAAATATTTTTATATTTCAAAAAAATATTTTCAATTTTTTTTTTTTTTTTAATATTAATATTTTTAATATTTAAATTTTTTTTTATATTTAAAAGTTCACCTTTATATAAAACAACAATATTTTTAAAAAGAATATCATTAAAATCAAAACTAATATTATTATATTTATCTAAAATTAGATTTAATAAATTAACCATATTAATACTATATAAATTAGAAATAGATATAGGCATTAAATTAGAAAAATCATCACAACTAATTATCTTAATATTATTAAATTTTATTAAACCATTCTTATTACTTAATATACAATTTCCTTTACCATTAACAATATTATCTATAATAATACTATTATCTTTCATTAAGTTTAATAAATTTTTATCAAATATTAAAGGAGGTTTTCTATTTTTAGAAATTGCAGAAGAAATAATTATATTAAATTTATAAATATTATTTAATAAAAAATCATTTAATAAATCATTATTAACTTCTAAAAATTTAGCTCCTAAACTATTTATTTGATCTTTAACATTTTTATCATTATCATAAGCATAAACGTTAGCACCAATCATTTTAGAAAAACTTATAGCTGATAAACCAAAAATACCAGCTCCAACTACTAAAATATTAATAGAATTAATTTTAAAATCAGGAAATATTTGATTACCTATAAAACCTCTATATTCATATATACCTTCAATAACAGATCTATAACCTGATACATAAGATATAGAACTTAATACATCTATTAATTGAAGTCTAGAAATTCTAGGTATATACTTTAAAATTAATAAAGTAATTTTTTTTTTCTTTAAAATATCTAAATAATTTAAATAATTTAAATTATTATCTAAACAAATTAATATAGAATTATTATTTAATAAATTTAATTCCTTTAAATTAGGAAAATTTATTTTTAAAATTAATTGATTATTCCAAATATCATTTTTATTTTTTATTAAAGCTCCATATTTAATATAATCTGAATCATGATAATTACATAATAAACCAGCATCCTTTTCAATATAAATTTTTTTAAAACCAATTTTAATTAAACTTAAAACATCTTTAGGAACTAAAGAAACTCTATTTTCATATTTTTTCTTTTCTTTTATTATACTAATTGATAACATAATATTAACCTAAAATATAAATTTATTTATTCATAATGAAAAAAAATAAAATTAAATATATAATATCATATAAATAATTAATAAAAATTTTAAAATGTAACTTTAATATAACTAAATTTAAAAAAAAATGAATAAAATAATATTTTATAGCTCACAAAAATATGAAATTAAATATTTTAATAAAATAAATAAAAAATATAACTTTAAAATTACTTATACTAAGAAACCATTTAATAAACATACAATAAATAAAGCTAAAGGATTTAATTATATATGTATATTTGTAAATGATAATATAAAAACAGAAAAAATAATAAATAAATTAAAAAAATTTAATATTAAAGTAATTGCATTAAGATGTACAGGATATAATAATGTTAATTTACAATTAGCAAAAAAAAATAACATTAAAGTAATAAATGTTAAATCATATTCTCCAGAATCTATAGCAGAATATACATTAGGATTAATATTAACTTTAAATAGGAAAATACATATATCTTATCAAAACACAAAAAATAAAAATTTTTCACTAAATAATTTAATAGGATTTAATTTAAAAAATAAAACTATAGGTATTATAGGAACAGGTAAAATAGGAAAAATAATAATTAAATTACTAAAAAATTTTGATACTAAAATATTAGCTTTCGATATAATAAAATCAAAAGAAATATATAATTTTGGAGCTAAATATACATCAATAGAAAATATATATAAATATTCTGATATTATAAGTTTACATTGTCCTTATAATAAAGAAAGCCATCATATGATAAATAAAAATTCTATAAAAAAAATGAAAAAAAACGTTATGTTAATAAATACTAGTAGAGGAGAATTATTAAAAACTAAAGATATAATAAAAGCAATTAAAAATAAAAAAATAGGATCTTTAGGAATAGATGTATATGATAATGAAAAAAAATATTTTTTTCAAAATAAATCTAATAAAATTATTAAAGATGATAATCTCAATTTACTTTTATCTTACCCAAATGTATTGATTACAGGACATCAAGCTTTTTTAACTAAAGAAGCATTAATAAATATAGCAAAAATTACTTTAAATAATATATATAAAATATCATTAAATATGAAATGTAATGATTGTATTTAAATTAAAATGTATAAAAAAAAAAATAAACATAATAAAAAAGAATATTTTTTAAAAAAAGGTATAAATAAAAAAATTATTATAAAAATATCAAAAAAAAGAAAAGAACCTAAATGAATGCTTAATATAAGATTAAAAGCATATAAAATATGAAAAAAAATGAAAGAACCTCATTGATTAAATGGAAAATATAAAAAAATAAATTATAAAAAATATAAATATTATTCTCAAAATATAAAAAAAAGTGAATATAATAAAGAAATAAAAAATACATTTAATAAATTAGGTATAAAAAAAAATCAAGAAAATAAAATAGCTGTAGATATCATTTTAGATTCTATTTCAGTAAAAACAACATATAAAAAAAAATTATTTAATAAATTTGGTATTGTATTCTGTTCTTTTAATGAAGCTATTCATAAATATCCAAATTTAATTAAAAAATATTTTTGTAGTGTAGTTCCAATAAATGATAATTTTTTTTCTGCATTAAATACTGCAGTACTATCAGATGGCACTTTTATATATATACCTAAAAATACAAAATGTCCAATAAATTTATCTTCTTATTTTAAAATAAGATCTAATATTGGACAATTTGAAAGAACATTAATAATTTTAAAAAACGATAGTTATTTAAATTATTTAGAAGGATGTTCTACATCTATAAAAAAAAAACATCAATTACATGCAGCTGTAGTAGAAATAATTTTAAATAAAAATGCAAAAATAAAATATTCTACAATACAAAATTGATTTCCTGGAAATCCAAAAGGTGGTGTTTATAATTTTGTCACTAAAAGATCTTTATGCAAAGGAGAAAATAGTAAAATATCTTGAATACAATTCGAAGCTGGTTCAGCAATAACATGAAAATATCCTAGTTCAATATTATTAGGTAAAAATTCAATAGGTAATTTTTATTCTATATCATTAACAAAATTAAAACAACAATCAGATACAGGAACTAAAATGATTCATATTGGTAAAAATACAAAATCATTTATTTTAGCTAAAAGTATAGCAACAGATAATAGTAAAAATACACATAGAAGTTTAGTAAAAATTAATAAAACATCCAAAAAATCAAAAAATTTTACTAAATGTGAATCATTAATATTAGGTAATAATTGTAGTGCATTTACAATACCATATATAAAATCATATAATCAAAATTCATGTATAGAACATGAAGCTAGCTCATCTTACATAAAAAAAGAACAAATTTTTTTTCTTTTACAAAGAGGTATAAAAAAAAATAATGCTTTATCTATGATAATAAATGGATTTTGTCAAAATATTTTAGAAAAACTTCCTGTAGAATTAATAATAGAAATTAAAAAAATGTTTAATATTTTTTAAAATTTTTACTTAAATATATATAACAAACTATGTGTTTACTAAATATAAAAAAATTACAAGTTAAAATAAATAAAAAATATATTCTAAATAATATTAACATTAAAATAAAATCTGGAGAAATACATACTTTAATTGGACCTAATGGATCAGGAAAAAGTAGTTTATCTTTAACTTTAGCTGGAAATAAAAAATATAAAATCACTAAAGGAACAATAAATTTTAAAAAAAAAAATATAAATAATTTTTCAATAGATAAAAGAGCTAGAAAAGGTTTATTTATATCTTTTCAAAATAATATCGAAATACCTGGATTAAACAATTTATATTTTTTATTCCAATCTTATAATGCAATAAAAAAATATAATAAAAAAAAAATAGATTTTATAAAATTCAAAAAAAAAATAATAAATTATTCAAATAAATTAAATTTATCAAAAAAATTTTTAAAAAGATCAGTAAACGTAGGTTTTTCTGGAGGAGAGAAAAAAAAAAATGATATGTTACAAATATTAACTTTAAAACCAAAATTAATTATTTTAGATGAAATTGATTCAGGATTAGATGTTAATACTACTAAAAAAATTATTAAAATTATTAATAAACTAAAAAATAAAAAAAAATCTTTTTTAATAATAACTCATAATTTTGAAATATTTAATTATATAAATATAGATAAAATACATATATTAAATAAAGGTAAAATAATAAAATCAGGAAACAAAAACATTATTGATATAATTAAAAAAAATGGATACAAAACATATAAATAATTACTAAAATATGTATATAAAAAAAATCAATAAAAAAAAAATAAAATACTTATTAAAAATAATATCCCAAAAAATACTTCAAATAAATTCAATTAAAATATTTATTTTATGAGGTAAAATAATTATATATCAAGAAAGATATATAAATAAATTAATATTAATAAAATTTAAAAATATAAAAAGTAAATATTACTATATTAATGAATATAAAAAAAATAAAACTAGAGAAAAAAATGATGTACCTATACATATAATTTTAATAATAAAAAAAAAATATAATCATTTAAATATAAATATATTAATAAATAAAAATATTTCTATAATAGAAGAATTTTTAAATATATATGATAATAATAAATATTTTAATTATAATTTAGATATATTAATAAAAAAAAAAACTAAAACAAAATTTTTTAGATTAATAAAAATAAATAAAAAAATCAAACTTAATATAAAAGAAAATATAAAATTAAATACTAAATCTAAATTAAATAAATTTATATTTTTTTTAAAATTTAAAAACATAAATTTATATAGTAATATTTTATTAAAAAAAAAATCTATTTTAAAAATAAATAGTATTTCTTTAATAAAAAAAAAATATATTCTAAAATATAAAAACAACATAATTCATAATTCACATAATATTTATAGTTATCAAAAACATCATAATATAATATTAGAACCAGGAATAATAGATTTTTCAGGATGAATTAAAATATTAAAAAAATCTTTTAATTCTAAAGCTATAGTAAAAAATAATAATTTATGTATTTGTAAAAAATCAATAATAAATAGTTCACCAAAATTATCAATATGAAATAAAAATGCAAAATGTAAACATAGTGTTAAAATTAATTATTTAAATAAAAAAGAAATATTTTATTTGTTAACAAGAGGAATAAAATATTATAATATTAAAAATATTTTAATTTTAAATTTTATAAAAAAAATATTTAAAAAAATAAAAAATATATATATATATAATAAAATATTATATAAATATATTAAAAATATTAAATAATTATTTATGACATATAATATAAAAAAAATAAAATTAGATTTTCCTATATTAAGAAAAAAAATTAATGGTAAAAAAATAATTTATTTAGATAATGCTTCTACATCACACAAACCTAAAATAGTAATTAAACACCAAAAAAAATTTTATGAAAATTATTATTCATCAGTTAATAGAAGTATTTACTCATTAAGTAACAAAAATTCTAATAATATAGAAAAAATAAGAATTAAAGTAGCAAAATTTATAAATGCTAGATCACCAGAAGAAATTATTTTTGTTCAAAATTCTACTGAAGGAATTAATTTAATCTCAAATACATGAGGGAAAAAATATATATCTTCTAAAGATAATATAATAATATCAATTATGGAACATCATGCTAATTTTGTACCATGATATATTCTTTCAAAAAAAACTGGATGCAAATTAAATATAATTAATATTGATAAAAAAGGTTTTTTGGATATTAAAAAATTAAAATTATTAATTAATAAAAATACTAAAATTATATCTATAACTCATATATCAAATGTAATAGGAATAGAAAATCCTATAAAAAAAATAATTAAAATTACCAAAAAATTTAATATTATAACAATTATAGACGGATCACAATCCATTATTCATAAAAATATAAATGTAAAAGAAATTGACTGTGATTTTTATGTTTTTTCAGGACATAAAATGTATGCACCAACAGGATCAGGTATAGTATATTGTAAAAAAAATATTATAAAAAAAATAAATCCATGAAAAGTAGGAGGAGGTATTATAGCAAATATAAATATAAAAAAAAATAAAGTTAAAAATATAAAATTTATTAATTCACCATGAAAATTTGAATCTGGAACTTATAATTTAGAATCAATTATAGGTTTAGGAAAAGCAATTGATTATATAAAATATATAGGATTAAATAATATTATTAAACATGAAAAAAAAATTATTAATTACACCTTAAATAAATTAAAATCAATACCATATATTACTATATATGGATCATATCCTAAAATTAGTTTAATATCATTTAATATAAAAAATTATCATTGTTATGATATAGGAATGTTATTAGATCAACATGGAATATTTATAAGAACAGGAA
This sequence comes from Candidatus Stammera capleta, assembly GCA_036689365.1. GTDB lineage: Bacteria > Pseudomonadota > Gammaproteobacteria > Enterobacterales > Enterobacteriaceae > Stammera > Stammera capleta_AO. Next base: position 192,162 of record CP144805.1, read on the forward strand.
ATCAATGTAGTATTCCATTAATGAAATTTTATAATATTCCTGGAGTATGTAGATTATCTATATCTATGTATACATCTAAAAAAGATATAAATAATTTTATTTATACATTAAAAAAAATAATCAAATTACTTAAATAAATATGAATAATTTACCAAATAAAAAAAATATTATATATGATTTAAAATTATGTTGAAATAATGAAGAAAAATTAATTTATTTAATAGATTTAGGAAAAAAATTACCACTAAATAACGAAAATATACGTAAGAAAAAAAACATTATTTATAAATGTCAAAGTAATATATGAATAAAAATAAAAAAAAAAAAAAATATTATTAAAATTAATGGAGATAGTAATGCTTCAATAATAAAAGGAATATTAGCTATTAATATAATAGCTTATAGAAATAATAAAATAAAAAAAAATTTATATCAAAAAACAAATAATTTTTTTAAAAAAATAAATTTATTTAAAAAACTAACATTTAACAAATTAATTAATTTTAAAATAATATCTTTATATATACAAAAAAAAATTTTAAACTATAAAAATAATAAAAATATAAAAATTCAATAATAAATTAATTTATAAATAATCATTTAATTTATTTAAAATAAATAAAATTTAATTTTTAAAATATATATGTTATGAAATGTAATTAAAATAAGTTTATCAACTCTTTTATCTAAAATAATAGGTTTTATAAGAGATATAGTTGTAGCTAATATTTTCGGTATTAATGTAGAAACTGATTCTTTTTATACTGCATTTAGATTACCAAATATGTTAAGAAAAATATTTGCTGAAGGAGCTTTTTCATATGTTTTTATACCAATATTAAGTGAATACAAACAAAAACATTCTAAAAAAAAAATCAATGAATTAATATCAACAGTATATTTTTTACTACTAACTGTACTAATTATAATTACAATATTAGGAATAATATTTTCTCCTCAAATAATAAAAATTATATCACCAGGATTTTTAAAAAATAAAAATAAATTTCAATTAACAGTTAATATTTTAAAAATAACTTTTCCTTATATTATTTTAATATCTTTATCATCATTTCTAACATCTATATTAAATATATGAAATATATTTATACCTCCTACATTTACACCAATTATATTAAATATAACAATAATTATTTGTAGTTTTATAATAAAACATTTTAATAAACCAATATATGGATTGGCATGATCAATAATTATAGGAGGTATATTACAATTAATATACCAAAAAATAAATATTAAATGTTTACCTGTAAAAATAGAATTTAGAAAAATTAATATTTTTAATCCAGGAATCAAAAAAATATTAATAAATATATGTCCAGTAATATTAGGAATGTTAATGTATCAAATTTCACAAATTATTAATAGTAATATAACTTCATATTTACAAGAAGGATCTACATCTTGAATATATTACGCTGATAGATTAATAGAATTACCTATAAGTATTATAGGAACAACAGTAAGCAGTTTACTATTAACTAAATTATCTAATAGTTATCATAAAAAAAATAATACTAAATTTAATAAATTAATAAATAAATATATAAAAATAACTTTATTATTAAGTATACCTATATCAATATTTCTAATATTTTCATCTAAATTAGTTATTACAACTTTATTTAAATATGGTAAATTTACTGAAACAGATGTTATAATGACATCTAGAATTTTAATAGCCTATACATTAGGTTTAACGGGATTAATATTTATTAAAATTATAACACCATGTTTTTATTCACAATATAATACTAAAATACCAATTAAAATTGCTATATTAAATTTAATTTTTACTCAAATAATAAATATATTTACTATTAAACTATTTAAATACGCAGGATTAGCTCTATCAATAAGTATATCTTCATATATAAATTCTATTATATTATATTTACAATTAAAAAAAAAAAATATTATTAATTATAAATATAATTGAAAACTATTTATATTTAAAATTATTTTATCTAGTTTATTAATGCTTATATTTTTAAAAATATCACATAATATTATTTCTAATAATTTCATTAACCTAAGTATAAAATTTAGATTAATGAAACTATTATTTTTAACAATTACTAGCGGTATTATTTATATATCTAGTTTATTTTTATTAGGAATAAAAATTAAAAATTAATTAAACATTTTAAAGAACAGTTTTTTTTAATGATTTGACACAATCTATAGAAGATTGTACAGTATCTATTTTTTCAGCTAATTCATCTGAAATTTCAATATTAAATTCTTCTTCTAAAGCCATAATTAATTCTATTATATCTAAAGAATCTGCTCCTAAATCATTAATAAAAAATTTATCATTTTCTATTTCGTTTAACTTAACACCTAATTGATCACTAATAATTTCCTTAATACGTTCCTCTAGACTTGACATATTTAATAATTCCTTTATTTTTAATTAAAATTAAACTCAATTGATATTATACATTATTTTAAAACTATAAATTAAATTATATAAAATTAATAACTATATTATTACTAATATTTTTTTATAATCAATATTTAAATATGATGATATAATGTATATTTACCTTTTTTTTTATTAAAAAATAAATTAGGTAATTTCAAACTCATATGTGATCTACGATGACCTCTTTTAGATCTACTTTTTTTACTTTTTTGTACAGCCATAAAATCTCCTTAATAATTTATTTTATTTAAAATTAATAATAACTTTTTATCTAATTTAATACTAATTTGTTTTTTAATATTCAATATAGGATGTAAAAAAGAAATAAAATAAGCATGTAAAAATAACCTACTCATTTTAATTTTTGAATATAACAATTTATCTAAATTTTTATTACCATATATATTATCAAATATAATAGGAAAACCCAAAGAACTAGTATGTAATCTTATTTGATGTTTACGTCCTGTAATTGTTTGAGCAGATAAAAACGTATAATTATTTATATATTTTATAATTTTAAAATTAGTTTGAGAAAATTGTTTACATTTATTTTTATTTAATAAAATATTTTTTATTATTTTAATATTTTTAGGTCAACAACCATGAACTAATATTAAATATTTTTTAATAATTTTATTAAATTTAAAATATTTTTGTAATTTACATAAAACCATTCTATTTTTAGCTAATAAAAGTAAACCTGAAGAATTTTTATCTATACGATGAACTAATTCTAAATAAATTTTATTATATATTTTATTTCTAAGAATATCTATTATATTAATATTTATATTTGTTCCTCCATGAACCGGAATACCATATGGTTTATTAAAAATTAATAAATAATTATCTTCATATATAATCATACTTTTAAATTTTAAAACATTACATTTACTTATATAAAATGATTTTTTATTTGAAAAATTTAAATTTATTAATGGTATTCTAACTATATCTTTAATTTTTAATTTATATTTAGGCAGAATACGTTTTTTATTAACTCTTATATTACCCTTACGTATTAAAGAATATATTTTGTTTTTAGATAATTTTTTTTTAATTTTTTTAAACAAAAAATTATCTATTCTTTGATTGACATGATTATTATTAATAGTAATAAAATTTAAAAAAAAATATTTTTTCATTTTAATATTATAAATAATTTTATTTTTAAAAACACATATATAAAATATATTAAAAATATAAAAATAAATATGTAATAATTAATACTTAAATTAAAAAATAAAATTTATTTAAAATATTCAAATAAAATTTGAGAAGTAAAAATGAAAAGAATGTTAATAAATGCAACACAAAAAGAAGAATTACGTATAGCATTAGTAGATGGACAAAAATTATATGATTTAAATATAGAAAACACAAAATATATAAAAAAAAAACTAAATATATATAAAGGTAAAATAACTAGAATAGAACCAAGTTTAGAAGCAGTTTTTATTGATTATGGATCAACAAAAAATGGTTTTTTGCCTATAAAAGAAATTTCAGAAAAATATTTAAGTAAAAAAAAAAACAATAATATAAAAAATTTATTATATGAAGGAAAAGAACTCATAGTACAAATATATAAAGATGAAAGAGAAAATAAAGGAGCAGTATTAACAACATTTATAAGTTTAGTAGATAGTAATTTAATTTTATTACCAAATAATCCTAAATTTAGTGGAATATCTCGTAGAATAGAAGGAAAAGAAAGAAATAAAATTAAATCTAAATTAAAAAAAATTAATTTACCTAAAAATATGGGTTTAATTATTAGAACAGCAGGAATAAATAAATCATTAGAAAAATTAAAATCAGATATTCATTTAAAACTAAAACATTGAGAATATATAAAAAAAATTTCTAAAAAAAAAAAAGCTCCATCATTAATACATCAAGAAAATAATATTTTTATACGTATATTTAGAGATTATTTGTATAATGATATAAATGAAATTATTATCGATGATTATAAAACATACGAAGAAGCTATTAACAAAATACATGAACTAGGTAAAGAAGATTTTATAAAAAAAACAAAACATTATAAAAATAATATACCATTATTTGTATACTTCCAAATAGAATCTCAAATAGAATCAGCTTTTAAAAGAAAATTAAGATTACCATCAGGTGGATCTATTACAATAGATATAACAGAAGCTTTAACTTCTATAGATATAAATTCATCAAAATCAACTAAAAATAAAGATATAGAAGATACTGCTTTAAATACTAATTTAGAAGCTACAGAAGAAATAGCTAGACAATTAAAATTAAGAAATTTAGGAGGATTAATAGTCATAGATTTTATAGATATGTCTATATCAAAAAATAAAAAAATTATAAAAAATAAATTCAAAAAAATAATTAAAGAAGATAGAGCTAAAATTAAAATAGGAGATATATCTAAATTTGGTTTACTTGAAATGTCAAGACAAAGAATTAATCCTTCTTTAAGAGAAAAAAGTTATTATGTATGTCCCAGATGTTGTGGAGCAGGAACTATAAGAGATAATGAATCCTTATCTTTATCAATATTAAGAATTATAGAAGAAGAATCTTTTAAAAAAAATACTAAAAAAATACATGCTATAGTTCCTATTAATATAGGAACATATTTATTAAATAAAAAAAGAAACGATTTATATAAAATAGAAAGAAAACAAAAAAAAAAAATTAAAATAATTATTATACCTAACGAAAAAATTGAAACACCCAATTATTCTATAATTAGAATTAAAAAAAATGAAGAAAAATTTTTCCCAAAAAAAAAAAATATAAATAATAATATAAAAAAAAAAAATAATATAAATAATGATTTAAAATATAAAAATATAAATAATAATTTTGATAAAAATATTGAACATAAAAAAAACATGAATATATTAATGAATATAAAAAAAAAAATATGAGATAACATAAATATATTAATAGATAAAATTAAAAAATTTATATTTCAAGAAAGAATTATATATAAAAATAATAACAATGAAATTAAAAACAATAAAAAAAATTTTTTTTGAAAAAAAAATAAAGATAATAAAAAAAAAATATTTAATAAAAATAAATAAAAATGAATAAATATAATCATAAAAAAATAGAAAAAAAAATTCAAAAATATTGATTTAAAAATAAAATTTTTAAATCTAAAATAAATAAAAATAAAAAAAAATTTTATTGTCTATGTATGTTACCTTATCCTTCAGGAAAACTACATATAGGACATGTAAGAAATTACACTATAGGAGATATAATTTCTAGATACCAACGTTTAAAAAAAAAAAATGTTTTACATCCTATAGGATGAGATTCATTCGGCTTACCCGCTGAAAATGCAGCTATAAAAAATAATTTAACACCATATGATTGAACTAAAAATAACATTAAATATATGAAAAAACAATTATTAATGTTAGGAATAAGTTACGATTGAAATAGAGAGATAAACACATGTAAAGTAAATTATTATAAATGAGAACAATGATTATTTATAAAATTATTTAAACATAAATTAATATATAGAAAAAAAAGTAAAGTAAATTGGTGTCCAAAAGATAAAACTGTTTTAGCAAATGAACAAGTTATATCTAATAAATGTTGAAGATGTAATTCAACAATAAAATATAAAAATATTTCACAATGATTTGTAAAAATTACTAAATATGCTAATAAATTATTAAATGATTTAAAAAAATTAAAACAATGACCTAAAAAAGTCAAAAAAATGCAAAAAAAATGAATTGGTAAATGTAAAGGTATAGAAGTAAAATTATTTATAAATTCAATTAAAAAGTATATTAAAATATTTGTTTCTAAAATAAAATATATATGATATGCAATATGTATATCTATATCAATAAATCATAAAATTATAAAAATTATTAAAAAAAAAAATTTTAAATTATATAAAAAAATTAAATATAAAATAGATAAAAAAAATAAAAATTGTTTAGGTTTAAATACTAAATTAGTAGCTATAAATCCAATAAACAATAATATTATACCCATATGAATTACAAATTTTACCGAAGAAAAATATAACACTAAAGCAGTTTTAATAACAAAAAATAATAATAAAAAATATAATTTATTTCTAAAAAAATATAATATTAATTTTTTAAATAATAAAAATAAAGAATATATATATATAAAAAAAAATATTAATTTATTATTTAAAAAAAAAATAATTAAAAAAAAAATAAATTTTAAATTAAAAGATTGAGTTATATCTAGACAAAAATATTGAGGTGTACCTATACCAATAGAATATATTAACAATAACTATAAAATAGTAAGTAAAAAAAAAATTCCTATAAAACTACCAAAATTTAAAGAAAAATTTTTCTATACTAATTTTTTAAAAAAAAATAAATCATGAAATACTTATAAAAATAAAAATAAAAATATTAAAAGAGAAACAGATACTTTAGATACTTTTATGGAATCATCATGATATTATATTAGATATACATCACCACAATATAATTTGGGAATTTTTGATATAAAAAAAGCTAATTATTGATTACCTATAAATATATATATAGGTGGTATAGAACATGCTACAATGCACTTAATTTATTTTAGATTTATACATAAATTTTTTAAAAAAATTGGTTTTTTAAAATCTACTGAACCAGTAAAAAAACTAATTTGTCAAGGAACAGTTCTTTCAGATACATATTATTATATAAATAAAAATAATAAAAAAATTTGAGTAAACTTTAAAAAAGTAAAAAAAAAAAAAAAAAATGGAAAAAATATTTTTATATTAAAAAATAAAAATATTAAGTTAAATTATGTTGGAAAACATAAAATGTCTAAATCTAAAAATAATGGAATTAACCCTATTAAAATAATTAAAAAATATGGTGCAGACACATTAAGATTATATACAATATTTTCTACATCAATAAAAAAAAATTTAGAATGAAATGAAAAAAATATTCTAGGATGTTATAGATTTTTAAAACGTTTATTTAAATTAGTTTTAAATTTTAAAAATATTAATTTTATTAAATATAAAAATATTAAATTAAAAAATACTAAAAAACAAAATCAAATAAAATATTTTATTAATAAAATAATATACGAAATAAATAAAGACATGAATATTACAAATAATTTTAATACCACAATATCTAAAATTATGCAATTTACAAATATTTTAATTAATTATAAAATAATAAATAAATATGATTTTACATTAAAAAAAAAATGTATAAATAAAATCATTATTTTAATTTATCCATTCACACCTCATATAAGTTTTTATTTATGAAAAAAAATGAAACATAAAAAAAATATTGATCAAACTTCATGACCTAATGTAAACAAAAATCATTTAAATATAAAAATAAAAATTAAAATTGCAATACAAATAAATGGTAAAACCAAAAAAAAAATATATATATATAAAAATGATGAAAAAAATAAAATTATTAAATATATATATAAAAATAAATTAATTAATAAGTTTATAAATAAAAATATTATTAATATAATATATATAAAAAATAAAATTATTAATTTTATTACTTAAATAAATAAGTAAAAATGAAAAAAAAAAAAATAAATAAATTAATATATTATATATATGGAAATAATATAATTAAAAAAAATAAATATAAAAATATTATTAAAAATTATATTAAAGATAAAAATACTACTACTATAAATATAGTAGTAGATGATAATATAAATTGAATTGATATATATGAAAAAATAATTATAAAAGATTTTTTTTTTAAAAAAAAAATAATTATAATTAATTTTACTAAAAAAATTAAAAATTTAAATAAAAAAATTGAAATAAATATTTTTAAAAAAATTTTTTTAAAAAAAAAAAAAAATATTTTATTAATTCTGAATATAGAATTTAATAAATATATATCTTTAATTAAAATTAATAAATTAAAAAAAAAATATCCTATAAAATTTATTAAATGTATAAATAAAATAAACTCTAAAAAAAAAGATATTTATGATGTTATAAAAAATAAACAAATAAATAATAAAATTATAAAATCATGAATAACATCTATAAAAAAAAAAAATATAGAAAAAAATATAATTTTTTTAAAAAAAATTGAAAAAAAAAAAATTAACAAATTAATAATATTAAATATTTTATTTCAATATATAAAAAAAAATATACATAAATTTAATAAAAATAAAAAAATTAAAATTTTAAATTTAATCAAAATATATGATATACATATAAAAAAAGGTATAAATATATCTTGAATAAATTTCAATATAATTTCTTTATATATTATAAAGAAATAAATATATTAGTATTTAAAATAAAAAAAAATTTTTTATACCTATTAAAATAGTTTGTATACCAAAAGTTAATAAAATAACTGATAATATTTTATTCAAAAAAATAATAATATTATTAGAAAAAAAATTTCTCAAAAATAAAATTAATTCAAAAAAAAATCAACTAAAAAAACAAAATAAAATTATTAAATTAATATAAATAAAATATTCTAAATAATATTTACAATTATTTCCATAAGTAATTAACATTGTAATAGAACTAGGACCAGCCATTAAAGGAAAAGATATAGGAGTTAATAATTTAACAAAACTAATACCTTTTTTACAATTTTTATTATTAATAATATTTGTATCATTAATAACATTAAATGCATTAAAAGAAATTAATAAACCTCCAGTTATTTGTAATATATTAATATTTATATCAAAAAAATTTAAAATTTTATCTCCTAATAAAAAATTAAATGATAATATCAAAAACATTATTAAATTAATATATATATTGAATTTTTTTTTTTCATTTTTTATAATACTATCTATATTTGATATAAATATAGGTATTAAACCAATAGGATTTATTAATATAAATAATTTTATTAAAAATTTTATATATTGATAATAATTAATCATAAAATTTAAATATTTAAATTAAAAGTTTATTTATTATATTATTATAAGTAATTTTTTTTCTTCTTATACTATGTAAAAAAATATTTCTATTTGTATAAATAGTAACCTTTTTTTTAGCTCTTGTAATAGCTGTATAAATTAACTCTCTATTTAATAAACTAGAAAAATAATCTGGCATAACTAATAATATATGATCAAATTCAGAACCTTGAGATTTATGAACAGTAATAACTCAATTATTATCTCAATCAGTTAAACTTAAATAATTAATAAATTTAATATTGTTTTTAAAATCTAAAAATAATAATTTAAATTTATTTTTTATAAAAACAAAAAATCCTGTGTCACCATTAAATAATTTTAAATAATTATTATTTTTATTTACAATAATAGGTTCACCATTATAATGATTATAATTAAAATCAGAAAAATATAATTTATTTTTAACTAAATTAAAGTTTAAAAAAAAATTATTAATGTATTTATTTAAAAAATTAACACCTAAATAACTTTTTTTAATAACAGAAATAATTTTAAATTTATTAAAAATTTTTCATAATTTATTTATTTTAAAATTTGAATTAACAAAATTAATATATTTAATATAATTTTTAATACAAAAATTTAATAAAAAATTTAAATCATATTTATTTGAATCATAAAAATTAAAATTATTTTTAAAATTATTTTTATACAAAAAAGTATCTACACTTTTAAAATTACCTAATTTAATTAAGTTAGTTAACCTACATATATATGAATATTTTTTAAAACGATAATTTTTTTTTAAAAAAAAAATTTTATTTAAATAAAAAAAATAATCATCATATTTCTTATTATAATTTATAATATTATAAAATATTTTTTTGAATTTTCTGTAATTTTTATAAAAAGAAAATTTATAATTTAAATTACATATCTCATTAAATAATGAACTAGATTCAATAGAACCAATTTGGTAATTATCACCTAAAAAAATAATTTTTTTAATATTTTTAATAAAAGAAAATAAATAAAACATAAGAGATATATCAATCATAGATGATTCATCAATAATTAAAATACTAATATAAATATTATTATTTTTATTATTAATAATATTTTTATTATAATTAAAACCTAAAAATTTATGTATAGTAATAGCTTTTTTAGGTAAAATATTCATTAAATCACTATTTACATTAAAATATTTATAATTTTTTTTTAATGAATTAGTAATATTAGATGCAGACTTACCAGTAAACGTAATAATTTTAATATATTTATTATTTTTAAAACTAAAAAATTTATAAAAAAATAAAATTAATTTAGATATTAAAGTAGTCTTTCCAGTACCAGGACCACCAGAAATTATAGAAATTTTATTTAACATAGTACCAATAATAGAATATTTTTGATACATATCTATATTAAATTTATTTAAATATTTAAATAAATAAAACTTATCTACATTTAAATTATCTCTTTTAAAAAAATTTAAATTAATATAATTAACTACATAATCTTCATATATTCAAAATTTATATAAATAAATACAATCATTATATAAAATTAATGGAGTTTTATTTAAATAATAATATTTACTTAAAATATTATATTTAAATAAAATTTCTATACAATTATTTAAAGAAATATATTTAGAAAAAAAATAATTTAAAAAATTTAAAATATAATTAGGAAATATATTTATATTTAAAAAATTTTTTACAGGAATACATATATTACCTGATCTACTAGAAAAACTAATTAAAGCAGTAAATAAAATTATTATATCAGAATCAAAACTATTATTAAATTTAAATACTTTAGAAAAATATATATCAATTAAACTAATTATTTTTTTTTTTAAACAATTAGATAAAAATAAATTAATTTCATTAAACATTTTATTTATTTTTCAAAAATTTATTTAATTTATTAATCAACAAATAACTAGGTTTAGTATAAAAAATACCTGTAAAAGAATTATTTTTACAATCTAAAAATAATCCACGTAAAAATATATAATATATACCACCAAAATGTATATTAAAATCATATTTTTTTACACTTAATTTTAAATAATTATGTAAAGCTAAAGAATAAAAATAATATTGTATATTATAATTATTTGAATAAATAAATTTATATAAAATATTATTATTATAATTATAATAATTATTTCCTAGTAAATTAGTTTTATAATCAACAATAAAATATTTATTATTATAAATAAATATAAAATCAATAACTCCATTTAAAAAACCATAAAAATTATCTATATCTATATTAATATTTTTATTTAATTTAGAAATAAAATCATATTTATTAATTATATTAATAAATTTATTTAAATTAAATTTTTTTATAGACATAAAAAAATCAAATTCTTTATTAAAAAAATATAATTTTTTACAAGTTAAATTAATATTTATTTTAATTAAATTAACATTTAAAAAATTAAATAATATTTTTTTAATTACAAAAAATCATTTTTTAGAAATATTAAATTTAAACATATAATTTAAAATTACATTGTTATTTAAATGATCTCAAAAATTAATTTTTTCTAAAATTTTATGAAAAAAATTTCCAATATTTTTACCCTGAGGTAAAAAAAAATTATTTTTTTTTTTAATTAAAATATTTTTAACATATATAAAATTATTTTTAGTATTTTTTTTAGATATAATTTTAGAAAAATTTAAAATAAACTTTTTACCTTTTAAAAAAATTAAATTATCGATATTATTTTTAATATTTATTTCATAAAAAAAATATTTTTTTTTAATTAAAAAATTATTAATATCTATAAAATTAAAATATATATATTTAAATTTAAAATTTTTAATAACATTTTTTTTAAAATCAATAAAATTATATTCTTTATTATAACCTAATAATCTACCTAAATAAGTAAAACAAAACTTTTTATTTCTATTATTTATTTCATATAAAAATATATTACATTGATAAACACATCTAGTTATAGCAACATAAAATAAACGCATCTCTTCAGAAGAAATTTCTTCATTAACTAAAAATTTATTTTTATTAAATTTATATAAATCAATATTAACTCTATAATTATTTCTATTATGATAAAAAAAATAAAATTTATTTATTTTAAAATTAATCATAAAAGGTAATCATACAATATTATATTGTAATCCTTTAGATTTATGTATAGTAGATATATTTATTCCATATTTATTATATGAAGATTTAATATAATATTTTTTTTTAATTTTATTAACATTAATGATGTTGTCATTAAATCAATAAATTAACAATTGTTTATCTCTTATTTCCATTTTTTTTTTTTCTAAAATTTCACTAATATGTAAAATATTTTTAAATCATATTTTTTTTTTTATTTCAAAATACAAAATATTATTATTATTTTTTTTTAAAATATATTTAATCATAGATATGATGCCATTTTCATCTCATATATTTTTATAAATATAAAAATCATCAATAAATTTATATAAAAAAAATTTATTATTAATTATATTTTTAATATTAATTAAATCAAAATTAAAAAAACTAGTAGATAAAGCACTACTCATATACATACTTGATTCTGGATTTAAAATAGATCTTAATAAATAAAATAATTCTCTTGCTTCATTAGTATGAAATATATTACTTTTATCTAAAATAAAATTAATTGGTAAATTAAATTTTTGTAAAGCATTAAATATTAAATTAACTTCATCATTAGTATGAACTAATATAGCTATATCAGAAGGTAATAATAATCTTTTAATTTTTTTATTATTAACTAAAAAAAAATTATTTTTTTTATCCAACATTTCACATATTTGTAAAGCACACATTTTAGCTAAATTAAATTTAAAATTATTAAAATTTAGATTTCTCAAAACATAAAAATTTATAGAAGAAATTAATTTAATATCTTTTTTAATTAAAAAAAAATTATTTTTTTTAGAAATATTTACATTTAAATAACTTATTTCCTTAAAAATAAAAGGATTATTAATCCTACTAAATAAATAATTAATACTCTTTACTAATTTATTAGAAGAACGTCAATTTTTATTTAAAGTATAAAAAAAATCAATATTTTTTCTAGATTTAATATAATTAAATACATTAGCTCCTCTAAATGTATAAATAGATTGTTTAGGATCACCAACAAATATAATTTTAGTATTAAATTCAGAAAAATTATTTAAATAAATTTGCCGAAATATATTATATTGTAAAAAATCTGTATCTTGAAATTCATCTATTAACAAAACAGGAAAATTATTTCTGATTATATTTTTTAATACATAATTTTTTTTTTTTATTAAAATATTATTTAATTTTAATATTAAATCATTAAAACTTAAATATGATTTTTTTTTTTTTATTTTAAAAAGTTTTTTTTTAATATAATTTAAACATAAAATAATAATAAAATTACGTAAATCTTTTATTTTCAAAAAAAGAATATCTACATATTTAAATAAATAAATTTTAAATAAATTTATTTTTCCACTAATATAAAATAAACTATTTAAACTAAATTTATTTAAACATTTAGGAACATTAAAATTTATAGTTTCTTCATTACATCAAATTTTTATTTTTAAAAATCATCTATTAATATTATAGATATTAAATATTTTATTTTTAGAAATAAAAAAATTATATATCTTTTTATAATTTAATAATCACAATTTTTTAAATTTATTAATAAAAAAAATAATTTCATTATAACAATCTTTTATAGATAAATAATTAACTTTTTTATTAAAAGAATAATTAGAAATATTTAATATAGGTAATAAAAAATTAAATAAATTTAAAGGATTATTTCAATAAGTTAAAATAATTTCTATAATATTAGTTGGTAATAAATAAAAATATTTACGTCAAAATAAAATTATTATTTCATAAATTATATTATTCTCGTTATCTATAATAATATTATTACTATCAATACCACATTCAATAAAATTAGAATAAATAATTTTTTTACAAAAACCATGTATAGTAAATATAGAAATATTATCTATATAATATTCATATTTAATTAATAAATCTATTATGTTTAATTTATCTTTAACATAAAAATATAAATCTTTAATTTTAGAATCAATACAATAATTTTTTATACAAGAAATACGTAAATTTTTAATATTATTTAAAATTCTATTTCTTATTTCTAAAGCAGCTAAATCAGTAAAAGTAACAATTAATATATTATTTATAAATAAATTCATAAAATTTTTATCTATATTAATACCTAATAAAAAACGTAAATATAATAAAGATATTAAATTTGTTTTTCCAGTTCCAGCAGATGATTCAATTAAATTACTTTTACCTAAATATATATTTAAAAAATTATTTTTCTTATACATAAATTTAATTTTTTAAAACTAAATATTTAAACATAGGTAATAATCACTCTTCAGCTTTTAAAATAATAAAATTTATATCAATTTTAAAATCAATTTTTTTTAAATAATAATTTATATATACATCATTTAATTCTCCAACAAAAAAATAATTACCATAAAGAATATTTTTTAATTTAATTAAAACCTTTTTTAAAAAAAAAATATTTAAAATACTTTTATTTTTTAAATCATAAGCATTAAATATTCAAAAATGACTAGATCTAGGTAAAAAAAAAATATTTTTTTCATTAAAATAATAATAATACATAATATATTTGTATAAATATTTTTCAGCTATATTTTTATTTATATAAGGAAATGTTCATATACCATTATAACCATATATACTACTAGTATTTTTTCCTCCTAAATAACAATATATTAAATGATCAACTCAAAATACCAAAGCATCTATAAAATTTAAATTTTTAGGTAATCATTTTATTAAACCACCATTATTAATATAATATATAGTTCCATAAAAATTAAAATCATGTACTTTACAAAAAAAATTATATTGTTTAATTTCTAAAATTAAATTTAAAATATTTTTAATAAAAGATAATATTTTTTTTTTTTCATTAATTCATACAATTTTACCAAATGCTCCAAAAGGAATAATATTTAAAGATTGTAAATAAAACATAATATTATCATTTATATAATTAAATTTTAAAAAATAATTTATTATATCTAATCTTAAAAAATAAAATCTTTTAATATTAAAACTAAATAAATTATTATAATTATTAACTTCATTACATGTTAAATAAGAAATTTTTAAGATACTTTTCATAAAGTATTTTATTGGATTAAATAAAAATAAATGTATTTTATTAAGAAAAATATTTTTTTTGTTTATTAACCTAATTAAAATATTTTTTTTATTTTTTTTTTTAAAATTTAAATAATTACCTAATATCTTATATTTTAAAATATTCTTTTTATCATCTCTATAAGATATAAAAAAATTTTCTAAATAATTTAATAAATTTAATATTAAAGTGGAAGGAAATAATTTTATATTTTTTATAAAAGAAAAATTTAAATAACTAATATATATTTTTTCTTTAGCAGATAATATAAATTTCAAAAAAATATATTTATCATAATCTACTTTATTATTATCACCTAATCTAGGATTAGAATAAATTAAATCAAAATTATAAAAAAATATGTTTTTAGGATAAATATTATCATTTATACCTAAAAAACAAATAACTTTAAAAGATATTCCATGTAAAGTAACAAATGAAGAAAAATTTATATGACTAATAGAATATTGATAACTTTTTTTTCTAAATATAAAAAAATTTAATATCTTTATAAATAAATTAATTTTTATTTTTTTTTTAAAAAAAAAACATTTATATTTTTTTGAAAAATTAAATCAAAATTTATAATTTAAAAAAAAATTTTTTTTAATATCTTTTTTCAAAAAAAAAACACTTAAAAATTTTTTACAAATATCTATTCAAAAATATATAAAATATTTTTTATTTAAAATATCTTTTCAATAATAAATTTTAAAAATAAAATCAGATAATTTCCCTATTAAATTATGAAAATAATTATTATCTATTGTATTATAAGAAATTATATTATTTCAATAACAAAATTTATCGTTAATAGCATAACCTAATAATATTCTTTTAATACCATTTATTAAATTTAAATAATCAAATTCACCAAAATTAGAATTAAATAAAAAATTATTTATATCTGTTAAAATATTATCATTATTAATAAAATAAGAAATAACATTAAATTCTTGAATACTAATATTAAATTTATCTAAAATTATTTTATTTTTTAAAAAATATAAAATTTTACTAAAAGTAAATTCAGTATTAGAAATATTTAATAAATCTAAAAATAATTTTAAAACTTTATTATCATAATCAAGATTACATTGCATAATATGAAAAGGTAAGTATTTTTTACATAAATTATCTGAAAAAATCATATTTATATACGTATAATATATATTTAAATCACTTACTAAAACAAGTATATCACTAACATCATATTTTTTATTTTTAACTAAATTTAATAAAAAATTTTTTAATTTTATAACTTCATTAATATAACTATCTGAAGAAGTTATAATAATAGAATCATCTTTATTTTTTTTTTCAACTAAAAAATTATTTAAAATAAAAGAATTTTTAAAACTTAAAATATCATTTTTAATTTTATTTAATAATTTTTTTTTAGAAAATTTAACAAAACAATTTATTTCAATAATATCAAATTCTTTAAATAAAGATAAATATTCAGAAAAAAATTTAGAATTATTTAACAATAATAAATTAATTTCATATAAATTAAAATTACTATTTTTAACTCCTTTTTTTAATAAATTAATATTTTTTTTATCAAAAAAAAACCTATCATATCAATATTTAGATGAAGGATTTAATATAAAATAATGTACATTAATATATTTGGAAATTAAATATATAGTATTTAAATATATCGGAGGTAAATAAGAAACATTAAAAATAAATAATTTAGATACAAAATTTTTTAAAACATAAAAATTTTTTTTATTTAATGAATTTAAAAATTTATAATAAATATTACCTCTATTTCAAAAACAATTAAATTTTTTATAATAAAAAATAATTATTTTTCTCCATAATATTGATTGTCATAATTGATGAATATCATCTTTTAAATTATCAACTAATTCAAAATTTTCTCATTTATTTAACCAATCTACACGGTATATTAAATATTTATCAAAGATATCAGCTATTTTACAAGATAGACTAAATAATTTTTCATAATTATAATCATGTAATAAATATTTTTTCAATATATAAAAATCTTTTAAATTAATTAATTTAGGTAATATATTCATAATCACAAATACTAAATTTTTTTTTTTAAAAAAATAATTTTTAGGTAAATTAAACAAAAATTTTTTATATATTTTTCATATAAATTTAGCAGGTAAACAAAAATTTATATTAGCACAAATACCTAAATTTTTAGCTAAAAACATTTTTAGAAATAAAGATAAATTATGATCAGGAACTATAACTAAAGTAGTTCTAATATATTTAAATTTAATATTATCTTTAAATTTATATAAAAAAACATGTTTTAAAACATTTAAATCATTAGATTGATATAAAATAAACATTGTTAAATAAATAAAAATTTATTTATAAAAAAAAATAAAAAACAAAAAATAAAAATAACATTTAAATATTTTTTATATAAAAAAAAAAATAAAAAAAATTTTACTCTAAAATTAAAAAAAGGTCAAAAAAAATTTACTCCTCTGTATGTTAACATATCTGCTATAATATGACTTAAATAACCTAATATCATACCTATAATTATATCTAAATTAAAATTTAAATAAATAAAATTAAAATAAAATAATAAAAAAAAAATAATTACTAAACTCAAAAAACTATGAGTTATATTTCTATGACCAAAAAAAAAAATATAAAAAAAGAAAGTAAAGTTACTCTAAAACCTAAAAAAGATTTAGGGTGATCTATATCAGGTAATAAACAAGTTATTAAACTTGCAAATAACATATGTCATAAATCTATATATATATAAATATTAAAAATTTTTATAAAAAAAAATATAAAAAATAAAGAGAATAATAAATGATTTTTATAATTCACAATTTACTCATAAATAATATATTAAATATATATATTATATATTAATAAAATCAAAAAAAAAATAATAAGAGATTAAAAAATGATTAAAATAAAATATTTAAGAAAAATATACTATTTTAAAAAAAAAATTTCTATTGCAAAATTTATTGAAAAAATAAATTTAAAAAAAAATAATTATATAGGAGGATATATAAATAAAAATATATTTAATATTAATTATAATATAAATAAAAATATTAAATTAAATTTAATAAATAAAAATTCTAATATAGGTAAAAAAATTATTCAGTTATTTATATATATTTTAAAATATAATTTCGAAAAAATATTACCAAAAATTAAATTTGATAAATTTAAATACATTAATAAAAATTTTTACTTAAATATAAATAAAAAAAACAAATTTTGTTTAGAAAATATACATAAAATAAATAAAAAAATTATTATAAATAATAAAAAAAAAAATAATCCAATAAATATTAAAATAATATATTTAAATAAAAATAAATTAACAAAAAAAAAAATAAATAATATTTTAATATTTTTAAATATAAAAAAAATTATAAATATAAAATCTAAAAAAAAAATACAACAAATTTGTTTAAAAACTAAAGAATATAATAAAAAAAAAAAAATAAAAAATATTGATCATAGATTAATTAATAAAAAATTAAATTTTTATCATATAAATAAAGAAACTCCTGGAATAATTTTTTGACATCAAAAAGGATTTATTTTATTGCAAAATATAAAAAAATTATTAAGAAAAAAACTTGATAAATATAATTATATGGAAGTACAAAGTGCATATTTAATAAATAAAAATATGTGAAAAAAAAGTAAACATTTAATTTATTATAATAAATTTATTTTTACAACAAAATCAGAAAAAAATAAATTATGTATTAAACCTATGAATTGTTTAGGACATATAGATATATATAAACAAAAAATAAGATCTTATAAAAATTTACCTATTAAAATAGCAGAATTTGGTATATGTCATAGAAATGAATATTCAGGATCATTATATGGATTAATGAGAACTAGATCATTTACCCAAGATGATGCTCATATATTTTGTTTAAAAAACCAAATAGAAAAAGAAATATCTGAATGCATAGATATAACAATTAAAATATATAAAATATTTAAATTCAATGATATTGATATATTAGTATCTACAAGACCTAAAAAATATTTAGGTAATAAAAAATTATGAACAAAATATGAAAATAAATTAATTTATATTCTTAAAGAAAAAAAATTAAAATTTAAAATAAATAAAAAAGAAGGAGCTTTCTATGGTCCTAAAATAGAATTTATATTAAAAGATTTAAATAAAAAAAAATGACAATGTGGAACTATACAATTAGATTTTAATTTAGCAGAAAAATTAAAAATTAATTTTTTAAATAATAAAAATAAAAAAAAAAAACCAATTATTATACATAGAGCAATATTAGGATCATTAGAAAGATTTATTGGTATTTTATTAGAAAATAATAATGGATGATTACCAACATGATTAACACCAATACAAATTGTAGTATTAAATATTTCTAAAAAACAAAAAAAATATTGCAAAAATATATTAAATATATTAAAAAAAAAAAATATTAGATGTATAGGAGATTTTAGAAATAAAAAAATAAATTTTAAAATAAGAGAACACACTTTACAAAAGATACCTTACATGTTAGTATGCGGCGATAAAGAATTATATTCTAATACAATTAATATAAGGAAATCTATAAAAAATAAATATAATATAATGTATATAAAAGACATAATTAAAAAATTTAAAAAAATTAATCAATATTAAAAGGAGAAAATCATTAAAATTTATAAAAAAAAAAATGTAAAAAAATTACATAAAATAAATTATGAAATAAAATCACTTACAGTTAAAATTATTGGAAATAAAAATAAAGAAATTAAAATATTTAAAACTAATGATGCTATAAATTTAGCAAAAAAAAAAAAATTAGATCTAGTAGAAATAAATTCTAAAAATAATCCTCCAATATGTAAAATATTAGATTATGGGAAATTTTTATATAATAAAAAAAAAAATATAAGAAAAAAAAAATTTTTTTTAAATACTAAAGAAATAAAATTTAGACCAAATACTAATATAAATGATTTTAATATAAAAATTAAAAATATTATTCGCTTACTTAAAAAAAAAAATAAAATCAAAATTATCATGAAATTTAAAGGAAGAGAAATAATACATAAAAATATAGCATTTAATATGCTAAATAAAATAAAAAAAAAATTAGAAAAGATTTCTCAATTAATTTTTTTTTCAAAAAGAACTGAAAATAGACAAATCATTATGATTTTAAATCCTAAAAAATAATATCATTATGCCAAAAATTAAAACTATTCGTGCTATATATAAAAGAACTAAAAAAATTTCTTATGGAAAAGTAAAATTTAAACGTACCAACTTACGTCATATTTTAACTAAAAAAAAAAAAAAAAGAAAAAGACAATTACGTAATAAAAAAATAATAAATAAAATAAATAATAAATTAATTATTAAAGGTATTCCTTACTAAATAAAAGGTATAAAAATATATGGTAAGAATTAAAAGAGGTAAAATATCTCATAAAAAACACAAAAAAATATTAAAATTATCTAAAGGTTATTACAGTTCTAGATCTAGAACATATAGATCAGCTTACCAAGCTGTAATAAAATCAGGACTATATTCTTATAGAGATAGAAAGCAAAAAAAAAGAAACTTTAGAAAATTATGAATAATTCAAATAAATGCTGAAGTTAGAAAATATGGAATATCATATAGTAAATTTATAAAAAAATTAAGTAATATAAATTTAAAAATTAATAGAAAAATTTTAGCTAATATTATTAATAATAATAACTCATTATTTAAAAAAATAATATCATTAATAGAAAAAAAATAATTTTATTATATTATGTTTAATTTTAAAAAATTAATTGAAAAATTTAATTTTAAAATAAAA
Organism: Candidatus Stammera capleta; assembly: GCA_036689365.1. Lineage (GTDB taxonomy): Bacteria > Pseudomonadota > Gammaproteobacteria > Enterobacterales > Enterobacteriaceae > Stammera > Stammera capleta_AO. Next base: position 213,575 of record CP144805.1, read on the forward strand.
AATATTAAAAATAAAAAATATATAGAAAAAATAAGAATTAAATATTTAGGTAAAAAAGGAATAATTAATATTATATTTAAAAAAATAAAAAATTTACCTGATAATTTAAAACCAAAATTTGGGAAAAAAATTAATAAAATTAAAAAATATATTAATAATAAAATTCTAAAATTTAAAAAAAAAAATAAAAAAAATAATAAAAAAACAAATATAGATTTATCTCTTCCAGGTAGAAATATAAATTTAAAAGGAAATATACACCCTATAACTAAAATAATTAAAAAAATAGAATTTTTTTTTCATAAATTAGGATTTAAAAATATATATGGAAAAGAAATAGAAAGCGTTTATTATAATTTTAATGCATTAAATATAAATAAATATCATCCTTCAAGATCCAAAAAAGATACATTTTGAATAAATAAAAAAAAAATATTACGTACTCAAACATCTTGTATGCAAATAAAATGTTTAAAATATTTTAAACCTCCTTTAAAAATAATAACTTCTGGTTGTGTTTTTAGAAAAGATTATGATAAATTTCATACTCCTATGTTTCATCAATTAGAATGTTTTATAATTGATAAAAATATTAATTTTACTAATTTAAAATATATAATTAATGAATTTATTAATTATTTTTTTAAAAAAAATATAAAAGTAAAATTTATTCCAGCATATTTTCCATTTACTGTACCTTCATCAGAAGTTATTATTAAAAATAAAAATAACAAAAAATGAATAGAAATTTTAGGATGTGGTTTAATACACCCTAAAATATTAAAAAATTCAAATATTAATCCTAAAATATACTCTGGATTAGCATTTGGAGTTGGAATAGAAAGATTATTAATGATTAAATATAATATATCTGATATAAGATTATTATATCAAAATAATATTGAATTTTTAGAACAATTTTAACCTTTAGAATAATAATGAAATTTTTTGAAAATTGAATCAGAGAATATTATAAAAGTAATTTAAATATTAAAAATATAATTTATATATTAGAAAAAAATGGATTTGAAGTTAAAAAACAAAACTTAAATAATTTAAATAAAAAATATATTTTAAAAAAAATTTATTTTTATAAAAATATAAATAAAAATTTATCAATTATCAAAATAAATAAAAATATTTCTTTACATATTAAAAGCAAAAAAGAAAATTTTTTTAAAAAAAAAATATTTATAGAAAAAAAAAACATAAATAAAAAAAAAATATTCAATATTTATAAAATACAAATTCAAAACAACAATATATTAATACTATATATAAAAAAAAAAAAATTAATTAAAATATTAAATTTAATAAAAAAAAATTATCATTTAGAAATAAATATACCCTACAACAGATATGATTGTAATAATATATATGGTTTATCAAGAGAATTATCTATTTTATGTAAAAAAAAAATACATAAAAAACAAAAAAAAATAAAAAATAAAATCAAAAATAACTATTTATTAATAATAAAAAAAATAAATAAAAATATAATTAAAAATTATAAATATTTATTAATAAAAAAAATTAATTTATTTAAATACAAAACTCCAAAATTAATTATAAATAGATTAAAAAAATTAGATATTAATTGTATAAATAATATTAAAGATATATTAATTTATATATTAATAGAATCTGGACAAAAAATTATTTGTTGAGATTTAGATAAAATTAAAAAAACCAACAAATATATTAAAATTAATAAAAAAAAATATATATATATAAAATATAAAAACAAAATCAACAAAAATTTTTGAAAAATTAAAAAATTTACACCTACAAAAAAAACTAAAAATATATTATTAATAGCACCTCTATTAACTGAAAAATATACAAAAAAAATTAAAAACTATCATTTAAATATTGTTAATAAATACTTAAATAATAATGATAGTTACACTCAATCATTTTTTTTAAATAAAATATCAATTTTATTACAAAAATTATATGGAGGTAAAATAAGTAATATAATTAATATAAAAAAATATAAATACAAAAAAAAAACTATAAAACTTATATATAAAGATATAAATAAAAAAATTGGTATAAACATTAAAAAAACAAAAATTATAAATATTTTAAAAAATATTAAATGTAAAATATTTAATAAAAAAAAATATTTATATATTAAAATTCCTGAATGAAGAAATGATATAAAAATACCAGAAGATCTAATAGAAGAAATTACTAAAAATTATGAATATAATAATATTCCAAGTAATATATTAAAATCAAAATTATTATTTTATAAAGAAAATTATTGTACAAAAAAAATAAATAAAATAAAAAATTTTTTTTCTAACATAGGATATCAAGAAATTATTAATTATCATTTTTGTAGTACTAAAGATAAAAATATTTTTATAAATAAAAAAAAATATATTAAAATATTTAATCCTATATTTAAAGAAATTAAATTTATGAGAACATCATTAATACCAGGATTGATAAATAATATAAATTTAAATTCAAAAAGACAACATGAAAATATTAAAATTTTTGAAATAGGAACATGTTATGAAAAAAAAAAAAATAAAATAAACCAAACAAAAATATTTTCCGCTGCTATATATGGATATAGAAATAAAGAAAATTGATTTGTAAAAAAAAAATATTTATTTGATTTTTATGATATTAAAGGAGATTTAGAAAATTTTTTTAAAAAAAATAAAAAATATAGATTTATAGAAATAAAAAAATCAAAAAAATACATATTAGATAATTATCAAAACACAAAAATCTATTTTAAAAATAAAAATATAGGTTTTATGGGAATGTTAAATAAAAAAATACAAAAATATTTTTCATTAAAATTTCCTATATATTTATTTGAAATAAAATTAAAAAATATTTTAATATCAACAAATAAAAAAATTAAAAATATATCTAAATATCAAAGTAATATTAGGGATATCACTATAATAATATCAAATAATATTTGAATAACAGATATTATTAAAAAATGTTATTTAGTAGATAAACATAGAATTAAAAATATTAATGTTATAAAAAAATATACAAATAAAAATTTAAAAAAAACAAATAAAAAAAATATAACATTAAGAATAATTATACAAGACAAAAAAAAAACTTTAAAAGATCATGAAATAAATAATATAATTAATAAATGCAAAAAAACACTAAAAAAAAATTTTTTCGCATTAATAAATGATTAAATATGAATTATAATAAAAATGATATAATAAATTATATTTATAAAAAAAAAATAATTAACAAGAAAAAGATTAATATAATAATAAAATTATTTTTTAAAAAAATAATATATTTTTTAAAAAAAAAATATATCATAAAAATAAAAAATTTTGGTAAATTTTTTTTAAAAAAAATAAAAAAAAAAATATGAATAAATCCAAATAAAAAAAATAAAAATTATATACCTTCTAAAAAAATTATTAGATTTAAATATAGTAAAAAATTTAAAAAAAAAATAAATAAATTTAATTATTAATAATTTAATATATATATAAATTATGAATAAAATTAAAATAAAAAAAAAAAAAATAAAAATAAAAAATAAAAATTTATTACCAATATATTATTGTAAACCTAAGAATTTTTCTTCTTTTAAAAAAAAAAAAATTATTTTAGTTATAGAAGAAATATTTGGAGTTAATAATAATATTAAAAATATATGTAAAAAAATAGCTAAAAAAAAATACTTATCTATAGCTCCAGAACTATTATATAAAATAAAAAATATAAATTTCAAAAAAAATATTAATAAATTAAGAGATATAGTTAATACTATATCTGACAATGAAGTTATAAATAATATTGATAACTTAGTAAAATGAGTAAAAAAAAAATATAAAACTAATAATATAGGTATTACTGGATTTTGTTGAGGAGGAAGAATAACATGATTATATTCTTATTTCAATAAAAACAAAATTAAAACTTCAGTAATATGATATGGAAGAATTTTGGATATTAAAAATAATAAACATCCTATTCATCCTATAGATATAATTGATAAAATAAATATACCTATTTTAGGTTTATATGGAGAAAAAGATAAAAGTATTCCTTTATCAACAGTAAATAAAATTATTAAAAAAATTAAAAAAAATAATTTAGATATTAAAATAATTATTTATAAAAATGCTGAACATGGATTTTTTGCCGATTATAGACCAACATATAATAAAAAAATTGCTAAAAAATCTTGAAAAAAAATGATAAGTTGATTTAAAAAAAAAATATAACAATTAATATATTAAAATCTATTATGAAAAAATATTCATATTATTACTATGATAATAGTACTAGTATATCTTATTCATATATAAACAATATATATGGATGAATGTCATGTGGTTTACTTCTAACTTCATTTACATCATGATATACAACTAAAATACCATTTCTCTTAGAAATGATTTTTTTTAATAAATTATTTTTATTTACATTATTAATTACTCAATTAATAGTAGTTTTTATGTTATCAAATATGATAAATAGATTATCAGCTAATCTGGCAATAACATTATTTATGCTTTATTCCATATTAACAGGATTATCTATTTCAAGTATATTTTTAATGTATACATACACATCAATAACAACTACATTTTTAACTACTAGTATAATGTTTGGTATAATGAGTATATGAGGTTATAATACAAAACAAGACTTAACTAAAATAGGAAATTTATCATTAATGTGTTTATTAGGAATTATAATTTCCACAATAATAAATATTATTTTACAAAATTCTTATTTAGTATGAATTACATCATATTTAGGTATATTATCTTTTTCAATATTAGTAGCATGAGATACTCAAAAATTAAAAGAAATTGGAAATTACATAAATAGTGAACATGATGAACAATTTAGAAAATATTCAATATTAGGAGCATTAATATTATATTTAGATTTTATAAATTTATATTTATTAATATTAAAACTAATAGGTGTTAAACTAAATGAAAAAGAAAAATAAAAAATATAAAAAAAATAATAATAATGTTATTTATAATATTAACACATAATAAAAAATTACCTTTTTGCAGAAAAATATCTCATGAAATAAATAAAATAAATCATGAAATATTATTTATTAATCCCAAAAAATGTTTTCTAATAATTAAAAAAAATAAAGTTAATATATTTTATAAAAAAAAAAAAATAAAAAAAATAGATGTTTTAATAACAAGAATTAATTCAAATATAAAAAATTATGAAAATTATTATATTTTAAAAGAACTAGAAAAAATTAGTAAAATAATAATAAATAATTATAAATCAGTAAAAAATACTAATGATAAATTATTGATGTTAAGTAAATTAAATAAATTTCCTATACCTAAAACTATATATATAACAAAAAATAATAACATAAATTCAATAATTAAAAAAAAAAATTTTTTTCCTAAAATAATAAAAACTTTAAATAATTGTCAAGGAAAAGGTATTTTTTATATTAAAAATAAAAAAAAATATATAAATATTACAAAAAAAATATTTAAAAAAGAAAATAATATTTTAATTCAAAAATATATAAAACAAAAATATATTCATGATATAAGATATATAGTTTTTAACAAAAAAATTTTAGCATATATAAAAAGAGTCGCTAAATCTGGAGAATATCGTTCAAATATTTATCAAGGAGGAAAAGCATATAAAACTTATAGTACTAAAGAAGAAAAAAAAATAGCAATAAATGCAACTAAAAAATTAGGATTAATTTTTTCCGGAGTAGATATAATAAGAAATATTAATCATAAGCCAACTTTAATAGAAGTTAATTCATCACCAGGAATTACTTCGATAGAAAAAATTTATAATAAAAATATATATAAAAAAATAATTTCCTTAATAATTAAAATTTTTTATAAAAAATTAAATAGAAAATTTTAATTTATATTTTTTACGAGAAAAAATAATATAATCTTTAGCTTTATGAACATCACCTCAACCTTTGTTAATAACTCATTTATTTTTATTTAAATGTTTATAATTTTCAAAAAAGAAAGATATTTGATCTAATAATTGTTTATTTATATCATTAATATCCTGAATATTATCATATTGATTAGTAATATTATAATTAGGAACAGATAATATTTTATAATCTTTTCCTGATTCATCAATTAATTTTAACAAACCTATAGGACGTGTATTAATTACAGATTTAGGTATTAAAGAATTGGGAGATAAAACTAAAACATCTAAAGGATCATTATCTTCAGATAATGTTTTATTTATATATCCATAATTACAAGGATAAGATATAGGTAAATTTATAAATCTATCAACAAATAAAACATCATACTTAGAATTTAATTCATATTTAACAGGATATAAAGATCCAGAAGAAATTTCTATAATACTATATATATCATTAGGTAAATCATTTCCACTAGGAATATATTTAAAACTCATAAAAAACCTATAATTGATTTAATAAAAAATTAATTTATAATTAATTATTATAATATAATAATAAAAAAATATGAATACAAAAAAAACAATAAGTAAAAAAATAATTAAAATCTTTAATTTTTTAAAAAAAAAAATTAAAGGAAACATACAAATAAGTATATTAATAAATAAAGAAACTAGCATAAAAATAAAAAACCAAAAACTAGAAAATATAAATTATATAAATGATAAAAAAATTAATATTACAGTAATTAATAAATATAAAAAATGTAATTTACAATGTAATAACTGAAAAAAAAATACATTAATAAATTGCATAAACTATATAAATAGTACTATCAAAAATATTTCTATAGATAAAAATAATAAAAAATTAGATTATAATTTATATAATAAAAATTATGAATCTAATTTAGGATTAAATTTTAATGATAATATTTCAATAAAAGAAATGATTAATATATCTAAAAATATAGAAAAAAATACATTAAACTTTAACAAAAATATAATTAGTGAAGGAGTAATATTTAATAAAAATAATTCAAATTTATGAATATATAATAATTATAAAAAAGTAAAAAAAATTAAATCTAAATTTTATTTTTTAATAGAAAATATAATTATTAAAAATAAAAATAATCATATGGAATATGATTACGACTATATTTATAGTCATAAATTATCAGATTTAATAAATAAACATTATTTTTTGAGCAAAAACATAATAAAAAAAATAAATAAAAAAAAAAAAATAAAACAAATATATACACAAAAATTACCAGTAATATTTAATAATGAAACAAGTACAGAAATATTTAAATATTTAGTAAAATCTATAAATGGATATAATATTTATAATAAAACTTCATTTATGTTAAAAAAAATAAATAAAAAAATATTACCAAAATGAATAAATATTATAGAAGACCCTTTTATATATAAAGGTATAGGATCTAAACCTTTTGATAATGAAGGATTAAATACTTATAAATATAATGTAATTAAAAAAGGAATATTAAAAACATGAATATTAGATTCATATTCATCAAAAAAATTAAATAAAAAAAATACCTGTAATTCTGGAGGAATACATAATTGATGTTTTATAAATAGAAAAAAAAATATTAGTCTAAATTTTTTAATAAAAAAAATGAATAAAGGATTAATTATAGATAAATTATTAGGACAAGGAGTTAATATATCAACTGGATATTACTCAAAAGGTGCATCAGGTTTTTTAGTTGAAAAAGGAAAAATAAAATTTTATACTAATGAAATTACAATATCTGGAAATTTAAAAAAATTATTTTCTAATATTACTCAGATGGGAAATGATATAAATATTTATTCTAATATAAGAATAGGATCAATTTTAGTATCTAATATTAATATAACAACAAAAAATAATTAATGAATATTTTAAAAAATAAAAAAAAAATTAGATATTTTTTTAAAAAAAAAAATAAAAATACTTTAATAAAAAAAAAATATGTAAAAAAAATTATATCAATAATTATGAAATATAAAAAATTTCAATTCTCTAAAAATATAGCAATATATTATCCTAATAAAAATGAAATTAATTTAATTAAATTAATAAAATTAAACAAAAAAAAAAATTTTTTTTTTCCAAAAATAGTTTCTTACAAAAAAAAAAAAATTATTTTTAATAAATATACTAATAATTCTATATTTTATAGAAATAAATTCAATATTTTAGAAATTAATAAAAAAAAACATAATTATAAATTAGACATAATATTTATTCCATTAACATCATTTGATATATATGGTACAAGAATAGGAAAAGGAAAAGGATATTATGATAAATATCTTAAAAAATTAAAAAAAAAAATACTCTATTTATAGGAATAGGTTTAGATAATCAATTATATAAATATAAACTTCCTAAAAATAAATGAGATATATCTCTACATAAAATAATAACCCAATCAAATATTTGAAATATTATTTCAAATTAATTTTTCTTTTAAATAAATTTAAACAATTAAATATTTTAAATATTTTTAAAAGATAATCAATAATATATTTTTGGCTATACCTTAACCAAATTCTAGGATCATAAAATTTTTTATTAGGTTTATCACATCCATCAGGATTACCTATTTGAGAAAATAAATAATTTTTATGAGACAAATAATAATTTAAAATTCCTTTTCATGAAGATCATTGAATATCAGTATCTAAATTTATTTTAACAACACCATATTTTATAGATTTCAATATATTTTTTTTATTAGTACCAGATCCACCATGAAAAACAAAATTTAAAGGATTTTCTTCTTTTATAGAATATATTTTTTTTATTAATTTTTGAGATTTTAATAAAATATCCGGTAATAAACATATATTATCAGCTTTATATACTCCATGAACATTACCAAAAGAAGCAGCTATAGTAAAAAGTTTACCAACTTTAATTAATCTTTTATAAGCATATAAAACATCTTTAGGATTAGTATATAATCTTTTATGTGACATTTTACTATTATCTAAACCATCTTCTTCGCCTCCAGTACAACCTAATTCTATTTCTAGATTTATATTTAATTTATTAAATTTCTTTAAATAAAAACAACATATATCTAAATTTTCATTAATATTACATTCAGATAAATCAATCATATGAGAACTAAATAATGATCTAGAATAACTTTTATAAAAATCTTTATTATATTTTAATAAACCATTTAATCAAGATAAATTATTTTTAATACAATGATCAGTATGTAAAATTACTGGAACTTCATAATAAACAGAAGCTTCATGAATATATTTTGCTCCTAAAACAGCACCATAAATAGCAGAATCAATTATATTTTTACTATAAATTCCTTTACCAACAAAAAAAGATGAACTAGAAAAAGAAAATTGTATAACAACAACTGTATTACATTTTCTGGCTGATTCAAGAACTGCATTAATAGAATTTGTATCAATACAATTTATTGCTGGTAAAGCAAAATATTTTTTTTTAGCAAAATAAAATAATTTATTCATTTCTTCACCTGATAAAACACCAGGTTTTAAAAAACTTAAATAATTCATAATTTTAATATTTAAAAATTTAAAATAATTTTGATTTTTTTTTCAAAGAAGATATTACTGGTAACTCTTTTCCCTCAAGAAACTTTAAAAATGAACCACCACCAGTAGATATATAGGAAATTTTTTTAGTAATACCAAAAAATTCTATAGAAGAAATAGTATCTCCACCACCAACAACAGAAAAAGACTTACTATCATATATTGCTTTACATATATATTGCGTTCCTTTTCTAAAATTTAAAAACTCAAATACACCTACAGGACCATTTCATAATATTGTTTTTGCTTTAACTAAAATATTATATACTAATTTAATAGTTTTATCTCCAAAATCCATTATTTCTTCATCATTAGAAATATTATTTAAATTACGTAAATATGATTTAGCAGAATTAGAAAAACTTTTACCTACTCTACAATCTACAGGAATAAATATATTATTATATTTATCATATAATTTTTTAGCTAAATTAACAAAAGAATATTCAAACAAAGATTTACCAACATTATTATTCATAGCTATAAATGTATTAGATATTCCTCCACCTACTATTACAGTATCTGATTTTTTGCATAAATAATTTAGTATATTAATTTTTGTAGAAATTTTAGCTCCACCAATAATTGATACCATTGGTCTACTAGGATTATCTATTATATTTGATAAAGCACTAATCTCTTTATTAAATAATAAACCTATACATGATATAGAAGAATAATCTATTACCCCTTTAGTAGAAGAATGAGAACGATGACATGTAGCAAAAGCATCCATTACAAAAATATCACATAATTTAGCATATTGTTTAGATAAATTTATATCATTTTTAGTTTCTCCAATATTAAATCGAATATTTTCTAACATAACAATTTTTCTATTATATTTAGAAAAAAATATTTTTTTATCTAAATAATCAGTAATTAAATCAATAGATATATTTAAACATTTTTTTAAATAATTAACTACAGGTAACAAAGAATATTTTTTATCATATACTCCTTCAATAGGTCTTCCTAAATGTGATACTAATATTACTTTTGCACCTTTATTAAGAACATATTTTATAGTTGGTAAAGAAGATTTAATTCTTTTATCTGATAAAATAACTCCTTTACAAATAGGAACATTTAAATCTAATCTAATCATTACTCTTTTATTAAATACATCTATATCTTGTATTTTTAAAATAGACATAAATTTACAACTCCATTTATACATTAAAATTTTAATTAATTATACAATAAAATTAATTATTAAATTAATATTTTTAAATTAATAATTATTTCAATATAAACTTTTTTTTCACAATTTTAAAAATTCTTTTTTATATTTTAAAACAATTTTAGGAACACAATCTAAATAAATAATATTCTCAGCATTTAATCAATTAGCAGAATAAGTATAATTATAAGATCCTGTCTCTACAGAATTATTATCAATTATTAAAAATTTATTATGCATAATATTATAATTAAAATTTAATTTTATAGGTATATTAAACAAAGATATTTTCTTTAAAATATAATCTTTTTTTATCATACTTTTTCCATCTAACAAAATTTTAATTTTAACATTCCTATTACATGCACTAATTAAAGAATTAATAATTTTTTTACTACTAAGAATATAAGCAGATAACAATATTTCTTTTTTAGCTCTATAAATATAATTTAATATATTATTCTCTATATTAGAATTAGAAGAAAAAAAAATTGATATTTTAGGTTTTAAACAATTAAAAGATAAAGAAACATTTAAAAAACAAAAATAAACTAATATAAAAAATATACTTTTTATTTTCATTATTTATAATTATTTAAAAAATTTAAATTAAAAAAATCTACTAATAATTTACTTACCCAAGAATTTATTCTTTCTTGAGTTAATTTAGACTGATACATTTCATCAATCATTAAACCAATAAAATAATCTTTATTTAATAAACTTTTAGATTTATTAAAACTATAATATTTAGTAGGTCAATAACCTAAAATAAGAGATTTATTTTTATTTACCTTCTCATATAATTTTGAAACTCCATCACAAAAATAATCACCATAATCTTCTTGATTACCACATCCAAAAAAACAAAATATTTTATTTAAAAAATATTTTTTATTATAATCATTTAGAAAAATATCTCAATCATATTGTATTTCTCCACAATATCATGTAGATGTACCTAATATTAAAATATCAAAATATGAAAAATCTTTAATAGAACTTTTAGAAATATTCAAAATATTAACATTAAAATACTTATTTATCTTTTCATAAATAAAATATGCTACATTTTTAGTATTATTAGTACTACTACCAAAAAAAATTCCTACCTTTAACATTATATTCCCTTTAATAAAATTAATAAATATATATTAATTATAACTAAATTAATATTGTATAATAAATCAACTAATTAAATTAATAAAATTATATAAAAATTTCAATAAATAAATAATTTAAAATATAAATTAAAATGTTTACAAAAAAAAAAAAAAGTATTATTTTTTTAGATTCAGGTATAGGTGGATTATCTATATTTGAAAAAATTAAAAATAAAATACCACAAAATATACAAATAATATATTTTATGGATAATTTAATATTTCCTTATGGAAATAAAAATTATATACATATAACAAAAAGATTATTTAAAATAATAAAATATTTAAATAAAATATATAATATACATATACTTATATTAGCATGTAATACAGCAAGTATTACTAGTAAATCATATTTAATTAAAAAATTTAAATTTCCTATAATAGGAACATTTCCACCAATAAAAAAATCTATTAAAATAACTAAAAAAAAAACTATTTTACTTTTAGGAACTTATTTAAGTATAAATTCTTTTTATATTAGTAATCTATTAAAAAAATATTCATCAAAAAATATTCATATATTTAAAAAATATTCAGAAGAATTAGTACATCAAGCTGAATCAAAAATAAAAAACAATAAAATAAACATAAAAAACATTAAAAATATTTTTAAAAAAGAAATAAAAATAAAAAATTTGGATACCATTATAATAGGATGTACTCATTATAATTTTTTAATTAAAGAAATAAAAGAAATATTAAATAGAAAAATATATTTTATAAACTATATATATAAAATAAAAAAAAAATTAAAAAAATATCTTATAAAAAATAAAATAAAAAAAACAAAAATAAAAAAAAATATTTTTCTTTATTCTAAAAAAGAAAAATATAATAATTTTTTTATAAAAAAATTAAAAAATAAATATAAATTTTATACATATAAAAAAATTAAAATCTAATATTATTTAAAATGAATATAAATAAAAAAATATTTAAAAATTTATTAATATTAACATTAATATTTTATATTAATGAATATTCATTACCTATCATATATAATACAAATATTTTTTTTTTTAAAATACTATATATATTTTTTTATATTAACAAATTAATAGAATTTCCTTTAATATTTATCACTTATATAATAATAATTTGTATATATATAAGATCATATAATATTAAAAATATTATATATATAATATTTATTAGTGCAAGTATTTTACTAATATCATTAACAATAAAAAAAATTATTAAAAATAATATATTTATTAAAAGACCTTATAATTTCTTTTTTATAAAAAAAAAAATATATAAAAATAATATAAATAAAAAAAAAATATATATACCAAAATGGTTAATAAAACAATGAAAAGAAAAGAAAAATAGTTCTTTCCCATCAGGACATACATTATTTACTAGTTATTGAATAATAAAATTATGAAAAAAAAAAAGAAAAACAATAAATAATATTATTATATTTTTTTTAATAATTTTAACTTTAAATAGAATATGATTACTTTTACATAGAAGTAACGAATTAATATTTAGTTTTATATTAAATATAATTTTAATAAATATTATTAATAAAATATTTAAATATATTAAAAAAAAAATTAAATTTTAAATATAGAAAAATCTTTAGCTATTTTAGTATTAGGAAATATATTAATACATTCTTTTAACATTTTTTTTAAATCTGAATAATTATACCTAGAACTAAAATGAGTTAAAATTAATTTTTTAACTAAATATCTTTTAGCTAAAAAAGCAGCTTGTATATTAGTAGAATGTCCCCTCATATTTGCTGTACTTAGCATATTTTTATTTAAAGTAGATTCATGTACTAAAACATCAATATTAAAAATAAAATTATATTTCTTTTTTAAAGGAGCTGTATCACCTAATATTACTATTTTTTTTCCTTTTATTTTTTTACCTAAATAATTATTACCATTTATTATTTTATTATTAGGCAATGTAATTTTATAACCTAACTTTAAATATTTATATATAGGTCCAGGAAATATACCATCAGTAATTAATTTTTTTACATTCAAATGACCAACTTTACTTTTTCTTTTAATATAAAAACCATAACATTCTATAGAATGATTTAATAAAAATGAAGTAATTTTATATCTATTATTATTAAATATTTCTCCTTCATTAATCTCAAAAATTTTTAAAGGAAAATTAATATAAGAATTACTAAATTTTAAAAACATTTCAATATAATATTTAATACCTTTACCACCATATATTTCTAATTCTTCAGAAATATTATTAATAGATCTACTAGTTAACAAACCAGGTAATCCAAATATATGATCTCCATGCATATGAGTAATAAATATTTTTCTTATTTTACTTAATTTTATGGATGTACGTAAAATTTGATGTTGTGTAGCTTCACCACAATCAAATAATCATACTTCATAAAAATCACTACTATTTAATATTAAAGCCATACTAGTAACATTTCTATTAATTCTAGGAGAACCAGCATTTGTGCCTAAAAATTGTATTAACATTATTAAATATAAAAAATTAATTATTATTAAAAAAAATATATTATTTAAATAAAATATATTTATATAAAATAATTATATACAATTTATAAATTTTATAAAATTAAATAAATATTTATATTTTAAAAAAATTAAATATTAAAAATAAATTAATAATCTGATAATATAAAATTATATTAACTTTATACTTTAAAACATATGATTAAAAAAATAGGTATACTTACTAGTGGTGGAGATTCTCCAGGAATGAATACATTTATATATAATATAGTTAAAATGTGTTCAAAAGAAAATTTTCATGTTTATGGAATATTTAATGGTTTCAAAGGATTAAAAAACAATGAAATTAAATTATTAAATAATACAGATATATCATATATATTAAATACAGGAGGTACATTTTTAAAATCATCAAGATTTTCGGAATTAAAAGACTATAAAACAAGAAAAAAAATAATTAAAAAAATAAAAAACAAAATAGATATTCTAATTGTAATAGGAGGAGAAGGTTCTTATAAAGGAGCTCTAAAATTAAATAATATGAATTTACCATGTATTACTATACCTGGAACAATAGATAATGATATTTATGGTACAGATTATACTTTAGGTTATTTTACTGCATTAGAAAATATAATAAAAGCAATAGATAATCTTAAAGATACATCTTTATCACATAATAGAATATCTATTCTAGAAGTAATGGGAAGAAAATGTGGAAATTTAGCGTTATCAGCATCTCTAGCATGTTCTTGTAAATATGTTATTATTCCAGAAATACCATTTAAAAAAAATAAACTTATAAAAAACATTATAAATAACAATATAAAAGATAACAACATAATTATTATTACAGAAAATATATGTAATATAAAAAAATTAGCAATAAAAATAGAAAAAAAAACTAAAATAGAAACAAGATCAACATCATTAGGACATATACAAAGAGGAGGAAAACCAGTAGCATATGATAGAATACTAGCATTTAAAATGGCACTACATGCATTAAAATTAATAAAAGAAAACCAATTAGGACAATGTATAGGAATAAAAAATGAAAAAATAATAAATTATAAACTTAAAAAAAATATAAAAAAAAATAAAATAAATAATAATTTATTTAAATTAATAAAAAATTTTCTTTAATAATAATGGTTAATAAAAATAATAATTTTATATATAAAATAATTAATAATGATCTTAAAAAAAAAAAATATAATAAAATAATAACCAGATTTCCGCCTGAACCAAATGGATATCTACACATTGGACACGTTAAATCTATATATATAAATTTTAAAATAGCTCAAGATTTTCATGGAAAATGTTATTTACGTTTCGATGATACAAACCCTAATACAGAAAGAAAAAAATATATTAAATCTATAAAAAAAGACATAAAATGATTAGGCTTTAAATGACATAAAAAAGAAAAATACTCATCAAATTATTTTAAAATATATTATAAATATGCAAAACAATTAATTAGAAAAGGTTTAGCATATGTAGATGAATTATCCACTAAAGAAATTAAAGAATATAGAGGAACATTAACTACACCAGGAATTGATAGTCCATATAGAAATAGAAATATCAAAGATAATATTTATTTATTTAAAAAAATGAAAAAAGGATATTTTAAAGAAGGAGAATTATGTTTAAGAGCTAAAATAAATATGAAATCTAAAAATATTTCACTAAGAGATCCAGTATTATACAGAATAAAATATTTTAAACACCCTAAAACAAAATATAAATGATGTATATACCCAATGTATGATTTTGCTCATTGTATAGCTGATTCTATAGAAAAAATAACTCATTCTATATGTACGTTAGAATTTTTAAACAATAATTTTTTATATCAATGAATATTAAAAAATATTAATATTAAACATTATCCTAAACAATATGAATTTTCTAAACTTAATATTAGTTATAATATAACTTCAAAAAGAAAAATTAATAAATTAATTAAAAAAAAAATTATTAAAAAATGAAATGATCCAAGATTATTAACCTTATCAGGAATGAGAAAAAGAGGATATAGTCCAAATTCTATTATAAATTTTTGTAAATCTCTTGGAATAAGTAAACAAGAAAGTATTATAGATATAAATATATTAGAAAAATTTCTTAAAAAAGAATTAAACAATACTTCTCCAAGAATTATAGGAATAATAAATCCATTAAAAGTTATATGTGTAAATATAAATAAAAATTATTTTTTAAATATTAAAATACCTAATCATCCTTTTAAAAAAAATATGGGAGAAAGAAATATAATATTTAGCAAAGAAATATACATAGAAAAAAAAGATTTTAAAAATATTTTTTGTTTAAAAAAAGAAAAAAATATATATAATATAAAAATAAGATTAAAATATGCAGGAATAATTAAATTAAAAAAAATTATTAAAAACAAAAAAAATAAAGTATCATATATAGAATGTAAATTTTATAAAAAAAAAATATATAAAAATATTAAAATAATTCATTGAATATCAATAAAAAATTCTTTTAAAGTAAAAATAAAAATTTATAATAAATTATTTATTTTACCCAACTTAAATAAAAAAAAAAAAATATTCTCTTTTATAAATAAAAAATCTTTAATAATTAAAAAAGGATATGTAGAAAAATCAATATTAAAAAATAAAAATAAAATATTTCAATTTGAAAGAATTGGTTATTTTAAATTACATACAAATACAAATAAAAAAAAAATATTTTTTAGTCAAATAACACCATTAAAAAATATTAATTAATATTAATTCATTAATTTTAAAAAAAATAAAATGTATATCAAACATAATAAAAAAAATATTTCTCTAAATATTTTAGATTTAGCAAATATTAAACCCTATAAAAAAAAACCTAATGAAAAATATATGAATAATTTGCAAATAAATCATTTTAAAAAAATTTTATTAACTTTACATAAACAAATTACTTCAAAATCTAAAAAAAAATATTTTAATAACAAAGAAACAATAAATTTTCCAGATCCTATAGATAGAGCAGTTCAAGAAGAAGAATTTACATTTAATTTAATTAATAAAGATAGAGAACAAAAATTAATTAATAAAATAGAAAATACTATAAAAAAAATTAACGAAAAAAAATTCGGATATTGTGAAATATGTGATACAGAAATAGGAATAAAAAGATTAGAAGCTCAACCAACTGCTAATCTATGTATAGATTGTAAAATACTATCAGAAATAAAAGAAAAACAAATTATAAATTAAAAAATATTTTACTTTATATATATACTTTATATTAAAATTTACATATAATCTTAAATTAATTTATTAATTTTTTAAAAAAAATATGAAAAAAAAAATATGATTAGAAAAATTACATTTAAATATAGGACAATTTATTAATATAAATAAAGTTATTTATAAAAAAAAGACTGAATATCAAAATATATTAATTATAAAAAATAATAAAATAGGTAATACATTAATTTTAGATAATATTATACAAACTACAGAATTTGATGAATTTATTTATCATGAAATGATAAGTATAATTCCAATAATAAGTCATCCTAATCCTAAAAAAATATTAATTATAGGTGGAGGAGATGGAGGTTGCTTAAAACAAATTGTTAAATTTAAAAAAATTAAATCTATAACTTTAGTAGAAATAGATAAAAAAATAATTTATTGTTCACAAAAATATTTATTTAAAATACATAAAAATTCTTTTTTTGATTCTAGAGTAAATATATTATATAAAGATGGTATTAATTTTTTGAAAAAAAATAATACTAAATTTGATATCATAATTATAGATGGTACAGATCCTGTAGGTCCAGGAAAAAAATTATTTACTAAAAAATTTTATTTAAATTGCAAAAAATCTCTTCATAATAATGGAATTATAGTTACACAAAGTGGAACAATATTACAAGAAAAACAAATAATAAAAAATTTAAATAATATAAAAGAAGTATTTAATTACTCAGGTTTATATCAAGCTACTGTACCTACATATTATGGAGGTAATATATTTTTTATATGAGCATCTCAAAATATTGATTTAAAAAAAACAAATATAAATGAATTAAAAAAAAAAATAAAATCATATAAATTCAAATACTATAATCCAATGATACATATTTATAGTTTTATTTTACCTCAATTTATAATTAAAAAAATAAATTAACTTTATTAAATGGTGAAAAATTGAAAAAAATTAAATTATATGGTTTTAATAATTTAACAAAAAATTTAAATTTTTGTATTTATAATATATGTTACACAAATTCTGAAAAAGAAAAAAAAAAATATATTAAATATATAAATAAAAAATATAATGCTAATAAATTAACTAAAATCTTAAAAAAAACATGTAAAATTATAGGAGCAAAAATATTAAATATAGCAAAACAAAACTACCATCCTCAAGGAGCTAGTGTAACTATACTAATAAGTGAAGAAAATATAAAAAAAAAAAATAAACCCAATACTATTTTAATGCATTTAGATAAAAGTCATATATGTGTACATACTTATCCTGAAAATCATCCTTATAGCAAAATATCTACTTTTAGAATAGACATAGAAATATCTACCTGTGGTTTAATATCACCATTAAAAACATTAGATTATTTTATTAAAAAAATAAAATCAAATATAATTACTATAGATTATAAAATAAGAGGTTTCACAAAAGACATAAAAGGTAAAAAAATTTTTATAGATCATAAAATTACTTCTATACAAGATTTTATAAACAAAAAAATAAAAAAAAAATATGATATGATAGATATAAATATTTATCAAGAAAATATTTTTCATACTAAAATGATACTTAAATACATAAATTTAAATAAATATATTTTAAATAAAAAAAAATATATAAATAAAAATAAAAATAAAAAAATTATTTTAAGTTTATGAAAAGAAATGAAAGAAATATATTACGGTAAAAATATATAAAATTAAGTTAAAATTTCATAACCATAATCAGTAACTAAAATAGTATGCTCATATTGAGCAGATAAACTTCCATCTTTAGTTTTTACCGTTCATCCATCATTCATTACTACAGTTTCTTCAGAACCTGAATTAATCATAGGTTCAATAGTAAAAACCATTCCAGATCTTAAAATTAAATTATAATTATTACTGTAATGTAAAACATGAGGTTTTTCATGAAGTTTATTACCTATGCCATGACCACAATAGTTTTTTACAACTGAATATCCCTTTTTCTTTATATAATTATCTATTATTTTACCAATATTTTTTAATTTACCTCCATTTTTAATACATTTAAAAGATAAATAAAGACTTTTTTTAGTTACATCACATAATTTAATTGCTTTCTTATCTGGATTACCAACTAAAAACATTTTAGAAGTATCAGCATAATAATTATTTTTACAAATTGCTATATCAATATTAATAATATCACCATCATATAAAATACAATTATAATCTGGAATACCATGACAAACTGTATCGTTAACTGAAGTACATATAGACTTGGGAAAACCCATATATTTTAAAGATGCTGGGTAAGCATTATGAAAATTAACTATACGTTCATAACAAATATCATTTATTTTACCCGTAGAAATACCAGGTTTAATATATTTATAAATATACATTAAAATATCATTTGCTATTCTACCAGAAACTTTAATATTTTCAATTTCTTTGAAATTTTTAATTATATAAGACATAAATTTAAAATTTATCTGTATTAGTTTATTTTTTTTATATAAATATTTATATATAATAATATAAAAAAGTTTTTTTTAAAAATAAAAGGGAATAAAATAATGAATTTATCTATAAAAAAAATGATAAAAGCAGGAATACATTTTGGTCATCAAACAAAACATTGACATCCTAAAATGAAACCTTATATTTATACTAGTTATAATAAAATACATATTATTAATTTAGATAAAACAATAACACTATTTAATTTAGCACTAAAAAAATTAAAAGAAATAAACAAAGAAAAAAAAAAAATTTTATTTGTAGGAACAAAAAAAGTAGCAAGTAATTATATAAAAAACACAGCTATTAAATGTAATCAATTTTTTGTTAATTATCGTTGATTAGGAGGAACACTAACAAACTGAAAAACAGTAAAAAAATCTATAAAATCATTAAAAGAATTAGAAAAACAATATAAAAAAAAAAAATTAGATGAATTAATTAAAAAAGAAATTTTACAAAAAAAAAGATTACTCAAAAAACTTAAAAATAACTTAGATGGTATTAAAAATATGGGTAGTTTACCTGATGCTTTATTTGTAATAGATGCTAATTATGAAAATTTAGCAATAAAAGAAGCTAAACAATTAAAAATAAAAATATTTTCAGTTATAGATACAAATACAAACCCTGAAGGGTTAGATTATATTATTCCAGGAAACGATGATTCTTCAAAATCTATAGAATGATATTGTAATCATATTATAAAAAAATTAAATAAATAATATATATGAATATAAAATTACTTAAAAAAATAAGAAAAATAACTTCTATAAGTATAGAAAAATGTCAAAAAGCCTTAAAAAAAAATAATTTTGATTTAGAAAAATCTATTATATACTTAAAAAAAAAAATATATATAAAAAAAAGAAAAACTAAAGAAGGAGGAATATTTGGTAAAGTAAAAAATAATAAAGCTATATTATTACAAATTAATTGTGAAACAGACTTCACAATAAAAAATATAAAAATAAAAAAATTTATCAAAAAAATAATAAATTTTTATTTTAAAAATAAAAATATATATAAAAAAGATATATTAAATTATTTTGAAAAAAAAAAAAAAATAATAATATCTAAATTTAAAGAAAATATAGTAATTAAAAAAATATGTATTATGAAAGGAAAATATTTAACAAAATATATACATATTAATAATAAAATAGGAACATTACTTCAAATAGATACTAAAAATAAAAATATTAACAATAAAAAAATAAAAAAAATAGCAATGCATATAACAGCTATGAACCCAAAATTTATAAATAAAATACCTTATAGTTTTATAAAAAAATATATAAAAAAAGAAAAAATAATCTTAAATAATAAAAAAAATATTAAAAAAATATTAAAAAATAAAATTAATAATATTTTTTTAAAAAAACAAAAATTTATTTTTAATAATAAAATATCAGTAAATAAATATTTAACAAAAAACAATATTAAAATAATTAATTTTTGTAGATTTAAAATTTAAATATATATTTAAAAAAATAATTTTATTTATAATTATAAATAAAATATATTAATTTTTATTTTTAAAAAATAAATAATATATAAAATAAAATATAAATTTTTATTTTAATTTTTTTTTTAAATATATTTTCAAAATTAAATTATTTAACATAAAAATATCATATTAAAATATATATTATTTAAAATTAAAAATGAATTATTATTAATAGTAATATCATAAAAAATAATATAAAAATTATTATAAACATTAATAAATATATTTAATTTTATATCTATAAAAAATTAAAATATCTAAATAAAATTTAATTTAATAATTTAAAATTATTTATTTACTATTAATTATTTAGTTGTATTTTAAAATATAAAAATTAAATAAAATATATTAATAATATAATTTTAAAGATAAATATTTATAAGATAAAATATATAACTAATTTTAAATTTTTATAAGAAAAATTATAGATGCAATATAATTTTTTATAAACAAATATAAATTATTTATATATAAAAAAAAATACTATATAATAAATAATAAAATATAATAATATATTGACAATAGGAGGTATGGCTGAGTGGTTTAAGGCAACGGTCTTGAAAATCGTCAACTAATTGTTCGAGAGTTCGAATCTCTCTGCCTCCGTAAAAAAATGAATAATTTAAAATTTAATAAAATTATAAATAAATATCTAAAAACAAAAAATATAAAAGACAATTCATTTAATGGAATACAAATAGAAGGTAAAAAAAATATAAAAAAAATACTTTCCTGCGTAAGTATAAATGATTATGTTATTAAAAAAGCAATATTTAATAAATATGATACATTAATATCTCATCATGGAATTTTATGAAAAAATATTTCACCTAATATAATTGGTATACAAAAAAAAAGAATATTAAAAATTTTAACTAATAATATAAATATATTTTCTTGACATTTACCATTAGATATTCATCCTAAAATAGGAAATAATGTAATATTGGCAAAAAAATTTAATATTAATATTAAAAAATTACCTAAATATAATTTTCCTGTTTTAATAGGAAAAATAAAAAATAGAAAAAATTTTTGAAACTTCATAAAAAAAAATAAAAATATTAAATTTTATAAAAGTAAAAAAAAATCTATTTTAAAAGTAGGTATATGTAGTGGTTTAGGAGGAAAATATTTAGAAAAATCTATTTTAAATTATAATATTGATACATACATAACAGGAGAATTACTAGAAAATTATTTTTATACATTTAAAGAATATGATATTAATGTTATTGTTTTAAAACATTATATATCAGAAATTTATGGTATTAAGAATTTAGGGAAATGAATAAAAAAAAAATTAAATTTAAATGTATTTTTTGAAAATACATTTAATAAATATGAATTTATTTTCTATAAATAAAAAATAAATATAAATTATTAAAAAAAATAAATCTAATTAATTTCAAAGATATGATTAGCATCATAGCAGCATTATCTAAAAATAATGTTATTGGAGAAAATAATTCTTTATGTTGAAAAATAAAAGAAGATATAAAATGATTTAAAAAAAAAACTATTCATAAAACTGTAATTATGGGAAGAAAAACATGAAAATCTATTAAAAAACCTTTAAAAAAAAGAATTAATATTATAGTTAGTAAAAACGTTGAAGAAAAAAAAAAATACATATTTAAAAAAAAAAATACAAAAGTAATATTTGCTAAATCTATTATACAAGCATTGTATATAGCAAAAAAAATTAAAAAAGAAATTATGATCATTGGTGGAGAAAAAATATATAACCAATCTATAAAATGATCTAAAAAAATGTATTTAACATATATAAATAAAAATATATTAGGTAATAAATTTTTTCCTTTATATAATAAAAAAAAATGAAAAATAATATACAGAAAAAAAAAATATATAAAAAATAAAAAAATCAAATACATTATATTTAATATATTAACCAAAATATAATTCATGATTAATAAAATTAAAAAAAAAATTAGATGTTTAAAAAAAAAAATTAATAAATATTCTTTTTATTATTTTTATAAAAATAAAAGTTTAATAAGTAATGAAAAATATGATTTTTTAGTTAAAAAATTAGAAAAAATAGAAAAAAAATATCCCTTATTAAAAGATAAAAAATCACCAACAATAAATATAAGTTACAAATTTTCTAGACAATTTAAAATTTTTAAACATAAAATTTTAATGTTATCAATAAAAAATGAATATTCAGTTAAAAAAATATATAAATATATAAAAAAAATAAAAAAAAAATATCCTAAAGTAAATTTTTGTTGTGAACTTAAAATAGATGGAATAGCAATAAGCTTAATATATAAAAATAATTATTTATATAAATCTCTAACAAGAGGAAACGGTAAATATGGAGAAAATGTTATAAATAATATTAAATTAATAAAATCAATACCAAAATATATAAAAAAACAAAAATATAAATATTTAGAAGTTAGAGGAGAAATTTTTATAAAAAAAAAAATTTTTAATAAGTTAAATAAAAAAAAAATTTTTTCCAACAGCAGAAATTTAACTTCAGGAACAATAAGATTATTAAATAAAAATATAATTAAAAAAAGAAAATTATCTTTTATAGGATATGATTTAATATTAAATCAAAATAAAAATTTAATTTCTAATCAATTAAAATGTTTAAAAAAAATTAAAAAAATAGGTTTTAAAATAGAAAAAAATACATTAATTACTAAATCTTTTAAAAAAATAAACAATTTTTATAAAAAAATTAAAAAAAAAAGAAAAAAATTAAATTTTGAAATAGATGGTATAGTTATTAAAATAAATAATAAAAATATACAAAAAAAAATAAAAAATAACAGAAAATATATAAAATGAGCTATAGCTTGAAAATTTCCACCTAAAAAAAAAAAAACTACACTAATAAATATTAAATATAAAGTAGGGAAAAATGGTATTATTACTCCAATAGGAATAATAAAACCTATTAATATAGATGGTACAAATATAAAAAAAATAAATTTATATAATTTAAAATATTTAAAAAAATTAACTCTTAATATAAAAGATAAAATTATTGTAGAAAGATCAGGAGATGTTATTCCTAAAATAAATAAAGTAATTAAAAATAAAAAAAATAATGAAAAAAAATTAATAATTCCTAAAATATGTCCTTCATGTAAAAAAAAAATTAATATATATGAAAATATCCCTAAATGTTATTCTAACTTAGAATGTCCTAAACAATTAGAAAAAATAATAATTAATTTTATTTCAAAAAATGGATTTAATATAATTAATTTAGGTCCTAAAATAATAAGAAAACTAATAAAATTTAAATATATACAATGTATATCAGATATTTTTAAATTAACAATTAAAAAACTTATTTGTATACCTAAAATAAAATATAAATTAGCATATAAAATACTAAATTCTATAAATTATTCAAAAAAAAATACAAAAATTAAAAACATAATATATTCTTTATCTATTCCTAATATAGGAATATCAACTTCAGAAATAATAAGTAAACATATTAAAAATTTTAAAGATTTATTTTTAATTAAAAATAAAAAAATAAAAATTAAAAATATAAGCAAAAAAAAACAAAATTCAATAATTAATTTTTTAAAAAATAAACAAAATTTTAAACAATTAAATATTTTAAATAAAATACTTAAAACAAAACATTTAAATAATTTTATCAATAGAGAAATTTAATCTATATTTAACTTTTTCTTTTTGTAAAAAATATATTATTATCGATATACTAGGAGTAATTGTTTTACCAGTAAGAAAAAATCTTAACATGTTATAAATGTATTTTTTATTTAAATAATTAAATTTTTTTATAGAATCTAAAATAATTTTATTAATATTATCAATATTTCATAAAGATATATTTAATATTTTTTTTTTAAAAAATATTAATATTTCTAAAAAAATATTTTTTTTAAATTTTAATAAAATATTTTTATTTAAAAAAAAAAAATTATTATCAAAAATAAGACAAAAATCAGATATATCTTTTAATAAAAAACTTCTTGAAGATATGTATGATATTATATCACTTAAATTCAAAATATTAGAAATATTTATTTTATTAAAAAATAAATAATTTTTTAAATAAAATTCTAATTTTTTATAAGGTAAATTTAAGATATAATATTTATTATTTCATAATAATTTTTTAAAATTTAAAATACAAGGAGATTTTTTTATTTTATTTATATTAAATAAAATTTTCATTTCATGAATATAAAAAATTTCTTTATTTTTATAAGATCAACCTAAACGTAATAAAGAATTTAAGATAGATTCAGGCAAAAACCCCATTTCTAAATATTTATTTATATTAAAAGATGAATTTCTTTTAGATAATTTATTACCTTTTTCATTTAAAATTACAGGTAAATGAATATAATTAGGAACATAATAATTTAAAGATTTAATAAGATTAATTTGTTTAGGAGTATTATTAATATGATCTTCACCTCTAATAATATCTGTAATTGACATATAATAATCATCTATAACAACACAAAAATTATAAGTAGGTAAACCATTAGTTCTTAATATAACAAAATCATCTAACTCTTTATTTAAAAAAATAATATTTTTAAAAACTTTATCTTTTAAAATAACTTTACCATCTAAAAAATTTTTAAATCTTACAACATAAGATTTATTCTTTATATTAAAATTTTTATTTCTACAATAATTATCATACTTAGGTTTTTTTTTACTAAATAAACAAAATTTACGTAATTTATTTAATCTTTCATATGTACAAAAACATTTATAAGCTAACCCTTTGTTTATCATATCATAAATTATATTTTTGTATAAATTTATTCTTTTAGATTGAAAAAAAGGTTTTTCATCTCAATATAAACCTAATCATTCTAAAACATAAAAGATATTATCTATATACTTTTTATTATTTCTATTTAAGTCAGTATCTTCTATTCTCAAAATAAATTTACCTTTATTTTTTCTTGCATATAATCAAGAATATAAAGCAGTACGTATATTACCTATATGTAAATAACCAGTAGGACTAGGAGCAAATCTCGTAATAATATTATTCATAAATTATTCTAATTCTAAATATACTATTTAAATTTTAAAATTATATAATATAATTATTAATAATTTAAACTAAACTAAAATGCAAAAAAATATAAGAAATTTTTCTATTATAGCACATATTGATCATGGAAAATCTACTTTATCAGATAGAATTATTGAAAAATGTACAGGAAAAAAAATTGATAAAAATAAACAAAGAATATTAGATTCAATGGAATTAGAAAAAGAAAAAGGAATAACAATAAAATCACAAAGTGTTCAATTAAAATATAAATATAAAAAAAATATATACGAATTTAATTTAATTGATACACCTGGACATATAGATTTTTCTTATGAAGTATCTAGATCATTATATGTATGTGAAGGAGCTTTATTAATTATAGATGCCACTCAAGGAATACAAGCTCAAACATTAGAAAATTATAATATGGCTAAAAAATTAAAAATTAAAATAATACCAATTATAAATAAAATAGATCTAATAAATAAAAATTTAAAAAAAATAAAAAATCAAATTAAAAATATATTAAATATAAAAAAAGAAGAAATTATTTTATGTTCAGCAAAAAAAAATATAGGTATAAAAAAAATTATTCATAGTATTATAAAAGTAATACCATCACCAAAAGGAAATAAACACTTACCTTTACAAGCATTAATAATAGATTCATATTTCAATAATTATTTAGGATCATTTTTTTTAATTAAAATTTATAATGGTTTTTTAAAAATAAATGATAAAATAAAATTAATAAATAAATACAAAAAATATAATATAGAAAATATTTATATTAACAAACCTGAAAAAAAAAAACTTAAATATTTAAATTGTGGTGAAGTAGGATGAATTTCATGTAATATAAAAAAGATTAATTATATTAAAATAGGTAACACAATTACTAAATTTAACAATCCTTCACTAAATAATTTACCAAAATTTAAAAAAATTAATCCTCAAATTTATGTAGGTTTATACCCTGATGAAAATAAAAATTTTATAAACTTAAAGAAATCATTAGAAAAACTAAATTTAAATGATTCATCATTAATATTTAAACAAGAAAATTCATTAATATTTGGTTTAGGATTTAGATGTGGTTTTTTAGGAAAATTACATTTAGAAATTATAAAAGAACGATTAAAAAGAGAATATAATTTAAATATTATAATAACTTTACCAACAGTAACTTATAAAATCATAAATAAAAAAAATAAATGTATTTATATAGATAATCCAATTAAATTGCCTAATAAAAATGAAATTAAAAAAATTAAAGAACCTATATCTAAATGTTTTATTATATCTCCACTAAAATATTTAGGTAAAATAATACAATTATGTGTTAATAAAAGAGGAATTCAGAAAAAAATATTATTTGTAAAAAAAAAAATTTATTTAATTTATGAATTACCAACATCAGAAATTATAACTAATTTCAGTAGTAAATTAAAATCAATTACTAAAGGATATGCTTCATTTAAATATTCATTTAAAAATTATAAAACTTCTGACATAGTTTTATCTGAAATAATAATTAATAAAAATAAAATAGAAGGATTTTCTATGTTAATACATAGAAAAAATATTTTAAAATATAGTAAAAAAATTTTAGAAATTATTAAAAATAATATACAAAAACAACAATATGAAATTAATATACAAGCTTTATGTAATAACAAAATAATAACTAAATGTTCTTTAAAAGCTTTAAGAAAAAATGTAACTTCTAAGTGTTATGGAGGAGATATATCAAGAAAAAAAAAATTACTACAAAAACAAAAAAAAGGAAAAAAAAAGATGAAAAAAATAGGAAACATATTTTTATCAAAAAAAATATTTTTTAAAACATTTAAAATAATATAAATATGATTATACTTAATAAAATATTATTTTTATTTATAATAATAGGAATTATTATATATCTAATAAATAAAATATATATAAAAAAAAAAAATAATAATATATTAATAGAATTATTACCTACATTAATATTTATATTTATATTTAGATCATTTATTTATGAACCTTTTAAAATACCTTCAGCCTCCATGATGCCAACATTGTTGATAGGAGATTTAATATTAGTAAATAAATTATTATATAATATTAAAAATCCATTTAATAATAAAACTTTAATAAATATAGGTAAACCAAATTATGGAGATGTTATTGTATTTCAATATCCTAAAAATAAAAAAATTAATTATATTAAAAGAGTTATAGGATTACCTGAAGATAAATTAATATATAATGAAAAAACTAAAAAAATTAAAATATACAAATCTAATAACAATAAAAAAAAAATTTTTATTAAATATTCAAAAAAAAAAATAAGTCCATATATAGAAGAAATAGATTTTTCAAATAATAATATTAAAGAATATTTTTGAGATATAAATAATAAAAAAACTTTTAAAAAAAATTCAGAAATATTTTTTTTAAATGAAAAAACAGAATATATAGAAAATGTAAAACATAATATTTTATTAATGAATAAAAAAAATATAAATAAAAATAATATCAAAACATGAATAATACCTAAAGATATGTATTTTGTAATGGGAGATTACAGAGATAATAGTGAAGATAGTAGATATTGAGGATTTGTACATAAAAACTTAATAATAGGAAAAGCTCAATATATATGAATGAGTTTAGAATATCAAGTAAATAATTTACCAATAAAAATAAGATTTAAAAGAATAGGTAAAATTTTTTAAATAATTTTATGAATAAAATTTATTACTTAGAACAAAAAATTAAATATAAATTTGTAAATAAAAAAATACTTATTTTATCATTAACACATCGTAGTTATAGTAACAAACATAATGAAAGATTAGAATTTTTAGGAGATTCAATATTAAATTTTATAATTACTAAAAAAATATATAAGCAATTCTATAAAAAAAAAGAAGGTTTTATGACAAGAATAAGAGCTAATTTAGTAAATAAAAATAACTTATTTAAAATAGCTCAAAAATTAAAATTAAATAAATATATTTTATTAGGACAAGGTGAATTAAAAATGTTAGGACAATATAAAATATCTATTTTAGCTAATACTTTAGAAGCTATTATCGGAGCTATATTTATAGATAGTAAAAATATAAAAATAATAGAAAATATAATTAAAAAATTATTTTTTAATTATAAAAACAACAAATTTTTAAATAAGAAAAACAATCAAAAAGATTATAAAACTATATTACAAGAATATTTACAAAAAATTAAATTACCTTTACCTAATTATTTTATATCAAATAAGAAAGGAAAAGAACATAAACAAATATTTACAGTTAAATGTAAAATTAATTTACTTAATAAAATTACTAAAGGTATAGGTTATAACAAAAAAGAAGCAGAACAAAAGTCAGCCAAAAAAGCTTTAATTAAAATAGGTTTAATAAAAAATAATAATGAAAATAAACAATAGCATTAAAAAAAAAATATGTATTACTATTTTAGTAGGTAAACCAAATGTAGGTAAATCAACATTATTTAATAAATTAGTCAATAAAAAAATTTCTATTACATCTAAAAAAAAATTTACAACTCAAAAAAATATTTTTGGTATAAACAGTAAAAAAAAAAAAAAACAATATATATATATTGATACTCCAGGATTTAATTCTATACAAGAATTTAATAAAAACATAAATAAATCTATATCTGTATTAAAAAAATTTAATATCTTATTAAATATAAATTTAATTTTACTAATAATAAAAAAAGAAAAATATAATGAAGAATTAATAATAATTAATAAATTAAATTTATCTAAAATACCCTATATAATATTAATTAATAAAGTAGATAAAATAAAAAATAAATTATCTTTGTTACCTTATATAAAAAAAATTCAATATTTTAGCAAAAAAAATATTATTCTACCAATATGTTCAAAAAAAAAAAAAGATATTAAAATATTAAAAAAAATTATTAAAAAATATTTAATTAAATCAAATTTTTCTTTTAATAAAAAAATAAAAACTATTCATAGCTACAAATTTATATTTAAAGAAATAATTAGAGAAAAAACATTAAGATTAATAGGAGATGAAATTCCTTATTTTATTAAATTTAAAATTAAAAATATTTTAAAACAAAAAAAAAATATTAATATACAAATTATTATTTTTGTAAAAAAAAAACAATATATAAATATATTAATAGGAAAATCAGGAAAAAAAATAAAAAAAATAATCTTCTTATCACAAAAAAGTATTAGAAAATATTTAAATTTTAAATATAATATTTACATATATATAAATATAAAAAAATATAAAAAATAATACAATGAATGATTGAAAACAAATTTTTAAAAAAGAAAAAAAAAAAAAATATTTTTCTAAAATAATTAATTTTTTAAATAAAGAATACAAAAAAAAAAAAATAATTTATCCACCTAAAAAAAATATATTTAAAATATTTAAATTAATAAAATTTAAAAAAATAAAAGTAGTTATATTAGGTCAAGATCCTTATTATAATGAAAATCAAGCTCATGGTTTAGCTTTTTCGATTTTACCACATATAAAAAAAATACCTCAATCTATTACAAATATATATAA
Source organism: Candidatus Stammera capleta (assembly GCA_036689365.1). Taxonomy (GTDB): domain Bacteria; phylum Pseudomonadota; class Gammaproteobacteria; order Enterobacterales; family Enterobacteriaceae; genus Stammera; species Stammera capleta_AO. The sequence continues at coordinate 244,804 of CP144805.1, forward strand.
AGAAATAAAAAATGAATTTAATTTATTTAAAATACCATTAAATGGATATTTAATTAATTGAGTTAAACAAGGAATATTTTTATTTAATACCATACTAACAGTAGAAAAAAATAAACCATGTTCTCATAAAAATATAGGATGAGAAATATTTTCAGATAATATAATAAAATATATAAATAAATACCTAAAAAAAATAGTATTTTTATTATGAGGTAAATACGCTCAAAATAAAATTAAATTAATTAATAATAAAAAACATTTAATTCTTTGTTCTTCTCATCCATCACCTTTATCAGTTAATAAAGGTTTTTGAGGATGTAATCATTTCAAAAAAACTAATAATTTTTTAAAAAAAAACAATATTAAACCAATTATATGATAATTTTAAATATAATAAAATAAATTTTTAATTAAAGAAAAAGTTTTTTTAGCCTTTATTTTAGCTTTTAATTTACCTTTAATTAATATTTTTTTTAAAAATTTTTCTTTTTTACGCAAATAAAAAAATTTTTTTTGTAATAAAAATAAAAAAATATTTATTTCATTAATAACTACATTTTTAAACTCTTTATAAGAATAACCTATAAATTTTTTTTCTAACTCTATGATAGAAATATTTTTAATATTTGAAATTATATTTAATAAATTAGATATACCTGGTTTTTTAACTAAATCAAAAATAATTTTAGGAGGATAATCACTATCAGTAACACAATTATTTATTTTTAAAGATATTAATTCAGGATTATCTAATAAAAAAATAACATTATATTTATTATTATCAGATTTAGACATTTTTTTATATGGATTTAATAAAGACATTATCTTTGTGCAAGAAGATAAAATATATTTAGGTAAAAAAAATATATTATTATTAAATAATTTATTAATTCTTTTAGCTATTAATTTTGTAAATTCTAAATGTTGAATCTGATCTTTTCCTATAGGAACATAACTTGTATTATACAATAATATATCAGCAGCCATTAATATAGGATAATTAAATAAACCACAATTAATAAGTTTACGATTACTATCTTTAGACTTTTCTTTAAATTGAATCATACGATTCAATTCATTAAAATAAGTACAACAATTTAATAATCAATATAATTTAACATGTTCACAAATATGTGATTGTAAAAAAATAGTACATTTATTATAATCTACACCTAAAGATATTAATAAACATAATATATCTAATATATTTATATTTTTTTTATCTAAACTAACAGTATAAGAATGTAAATCTGCTATACAATAAAAACAATTATATTTATTTTGCAAACTTACTCATTTTTTTATTACACCTATATAATGACCTATAGTTATACCACCACTAGGTTGAATAGCGCTAAAAATATTTTTTTTCATTATTAATTAAATATTATCTTTTTTTTTTAGTAAATCTTGATAATTCAATAATTTTTTTAAATTAACACTAGCTAACTGTTCATCAGAACTTAAATTATCACTATTTTTTTTTAATTTATATTTGTTTTTTTTATAATGATAAGAATAACCTGTACCAGAAGGAATTAATCTTCCCACTATAACATTTTCTTTTAAACCTCTTAATTCATCTTTTTTACCTGAAACCGCTGATTCAGTTAATATTTTTGTAGTTTCTTGAAATGAAGCAGCTGAAATAAAAGATTCTGTAGATAAAGAAGCTTTAGTAATACCTAATAAATTACGAGTATATTTAACAATTTTTTTATTATTTTTAATTAATTTTGCATTTATTAATCTTATTCTAGAAATTTCTACTTGTTCACCATATAAATATTTTGAATCACCAACATCATAAACAGTAACTCTACGTAACATTTGTCTAATAATAATCTCTATATGTTTATCATTTATCTTTACTCCCTGTAATCTATATACATCCTGTACTTCATTAACAATAAATTTTGTTACTTCTTCAACACCTCTTAATCTTAAAATATCATGAGCTGATTCTATTCCATCAGAAATAATATCACCCTTCTCTACAAATTCTCCTTCAAAAATATGTAATTGTCTTCATTTAGGAATCATTTCTTCATGAACTAATTTATTATCTAAAGAATTAATTATTAAACGACGTTTACCTTTAGTTTCCTTACCAAAATTAATAATACCAGATATTTCTGCTAATATAGCAGTATCTTTAGGTTTTCTAGCTTCAAATAAATCAGCTACTCTAGGTAAACCACCAGTAATATCTTTAGTTCCACCATATTCTTTAGAAATTCTAGCTAATATATCACCTATATTTACATATGAATGATTTTCTAATTGAATAATAGTTTTACTAGGCAAAAAATACTGTACAGGTATTTTAGTTCCAGGTATAAATACATTTTCTCCATTTTTATCAACTATTTTAATTGAAGGTCTAAAATGTTTACTTTTAATACTACCTGATCTTTCATTTCTATCTAAAATTACTATAGAAGATATTCCTGTAAATTTATCTATTTGACGTTCCATAGTTTGACCTTCATACATATCAACAAAACTAATATAACCACTTACTTCAGTAATTACTGGTATAATATGAGGATCCCATGACGCTATTAATTCATTTACAAATACTTTTTCTCCATCTTTTTTTCTTACAATAGAACCATATGGTAACTTATAATTTTCTTTAATTAAACCGAATTCATTTATAATTTGTAATTCTACATTACGAGAAATTATTACTAAATCATTATTTGTATTAGTAACTGATTTTAAATTGATTAATTTTAATACACCATTATTTTTAACTCTTATGTTAGAATCAATAGAAACTCTTGAAGCAGCACCTCCTATATGAAATGTTCTCATAGTTAATTGAGTTCCAGGTTCTCCTATAGATTGAGCAGCTATTACTCCTACTGCTTCACCTTCATTAATAAGATGACCTCTAGCTAAATCAAGACCATAACAGTAAGAACACACTCCAAAATTAGTTTCACATGTTACTACAGAACGTACTTTAACAACATGTATTGCTGATTTTTCTATTAAATCACAATATTTGTCATTCAATAATGTATTTTTCTTAATTAAAATTTTTTTAGAATTATAATAATATATATTATTAGATAAAATTCTTCCTAAAATACGTTCTTTTAGAGACTCTTTAATATCATTACCTTCAATAATAGAAGAAATAAATATACCTTTTAAAGTTTTACAATCTTTTTCTATAACAACTAAATCTTGAGCTACATCAACTAAACGACGAGTTAAATATCCTGAATTAGCTGTTTTTAAAGCTGTATCAGCTAATCCCTTTCTAGCTCCATGTGTAGAAATAAAATATTGCAAAACACTCAAACCTTCTCTAAAATTAGCAGTTATAGGTGTTTCTATTATAGAACCATCAGGTTTAGCCATTAAACCTCTCATACCCGCTAATTGTCTTATTTGAGCAGCAGAACCTCTAGCTCCAGAATCAGCCATCATAAAAATACTATTAAAAGAATCTTGTTTTTTTAAAGAACCATTAACATTTACTCATTCAATAGATAAATTATCCATCATAGATTGAACTATTTTTTCATTTGCTGTTACTCATATATCTATAACTTTATTATATTTTTCACCTAAAGTTACTAAACCTGATTGAAATTGTTCTTGAATTTCATTTACTTCATTTTCAGCTTCTTTAACAATATCATTTTTATTTTTAGGTATTTCCATATCATCAATACAAACAGATGAACCAGATAAAGTGGCATATTTAAAACCTAAATACATAATTTTATCTGCAAAAGAAACAGTTTTTTTTAAACCTAATAATTTATAACAAATACTTAAAATTTCAGATACTTTATTTTTATTTAAAACTTTATTAACCAAAGAAAAAGATAAACCTTTTGGGAAAATACTTCATAATATTACTCTCCCTATAGTAGAATCACAAATATATTTATATTTTTTAAATTTTGAAAAACTTAATTTTACAAATTCTACTATTCTAATTTTAATTTTAGTATGTAAAGATACTAAATTACTAGAATATAAAAATTTAGCTTCATTAATATCTGATACTAATATAATATTATCTGATAATTCTATTTTTTCTTTAGTCATATAATATAAACCTAAAATAACATCCTGAGATGGAACTATTATAGGATCACCACTAGCAGGAGATAATATATTATTCGTAGACATCATTAAAGCTCTAGCTTCTAATTGAGCTTCTAAAGTAAGAGGTATATGTACAGCCATTTGGTCGCCATCAAAATCAGCATTATATGCTGCACAAACTAAAGGATGTAATTGAATTGCTTTTCCTTCTACTAATATAGGATCAAAAGCTTGTATACCTAATCTATGTAATGTTGGAGCTCTATTCAGTAAAACTGGATGTTGTTTAATAACTTCTTCTAATATATCTCAAATAATTGGTTCCTCTTTATCAACCATTTTTTTAGCTGATTTTATTGTATTAACAATACCTTTATTTTCAAGTTTTCCATATATAAAGGGTTTAAATAACTCTAATGCCATTTTTTTAGGTAAACCACATTGATATAAACGTAAATAAGGTCCTACAGTAATTACTGATCTACCTGAATAATCAACTCTTTTACCTAATAAATTTTGTCTAAATCTACCTTGCTTACCTTTAATCATATCTGCTAAAGATTTTAAAGGTCTTTTATTAGAACCAGTTATTACAAAACCTCTTCTACCATTATCTAATAAAGCATCAACAGCTTCCTGTAACATTCTTTTTTCATTTTTTATAATTATATCTGGAGCTGATAAATCTAAAAGTCTTTTAAGACGATTATTACGATTAATAACTCTTCTATATAAATCATTTAAATCAGATGTAGCAAATCTTCCTCCATCTAAAGGTACTAAAGGTCTTAAATCAGGAGGTAAAACTGGTAATATTTTTAATATCATTCATTTAGGTTTATTACCTGAATTTATAAAAGATTCTATCAATCTTATACGTTTAGTTATCTTTCTTTTTTTTATTTCAGAATTAATTTTTTTTAATTCTTTAAATAATTTTTTGTATTTTTTACTTAAATTTATATTTTTTAACAAATAATAAATAGCTTCAGCTCCCATACGTGCATCAAAATTATTTTGAAAACATTCTGTAGCATTAAAATATTGTTCTTCATTTAAAATTTGATATAATTTTAAATTACTTTTTCCAGGATCTATCACTATATAAGATTCAAAATATAAAACTTTTTCAACATCTCTTAAAGATATATCTAATAATAAACTTATTCTAGAAGGTAAAGATTTCAAAAATCAAATATGAGCAACTGGTGAAGATAATTCTATATGACCCATTCTTTCACGACGTACTTTAGTTCTAGTAACTTCTACACCACATTTTTCACATATTACACCCTTATATTTAAGTCTTTTATATTTACCACATAAACATTCATAATCTTTAATAGGACCAAATATACGAGAACAAAATAATCCATCTCTTTCAGGTTTAAAAGTACGATAATTTATCGTTTCTGGTTTTTTAACTTCTCCATATGATCAAGATTTAATAATTTTAGGAGAAGCTAAAGTTACTTTAATAGAATTAAATTCTTTATTAAAAGATTTTTTCTTAAATAAACGAGCAAAATTATTCACAAATAATAACCTTTAAATATTTAAAATACAAATAAAATCAATTATAAAAATTAATTATCTTCTAATTCAATATTTATACCTAAAGAACATATTTCTTTCACTAATACATTAAAAGATTCCGGCATATTAGGATACATTTGATGGTTACCATTAACTATATTTTTATATATTTTAATTCTACCATTAACATCATCAGATTTAACTGTTAACATTTCCTGTAAAGTATAAGCAGCACCATAAGCTTCTAAAGCTCAAACTTCCATTTCACCAAATCTTTGACCACCAAATTGAGATTTACCTCCTAAAGGTTGCTGGGTTATCAAACTATACGATCCAGTAGATCTAGCATGTATTTTATCATCAACTAAATGATTTAATTTCATGATATACATATAACCAACAGTTACAGGTCTATCAAATTTTTTACCACTTAAACCATCATATAAATTAATTTGTCCAGAACTAGGCATATTGACAATATCAAATAACTTTTTTATTTCACTTTCTTTAATACCATCAAAAACAGGAGTAGAAATAGGAAAACCATTAGATAAATTTCTAGCTAATACAAGAAACTGATCATCACTTAATAAATTTAAATCAATATCTTTATTCCCTAAAGAATAAATATTTTGAATAAAATTCTTTATTTTAATTAAATCAACTTCTGTTTCTAACATAAATTTAATTTTTTCACCTATTAATTTAGATGCCATACCTAAATGTGTTTCTAAAACTTGACCAATATTCATTCTAGACGGAACTCCCAAAGGATTTAAAACTATATCTACAGGAACACCTTGTTCATCATAAGGCATATCTTCAACAGAACATATTTTAGATATAACACCTTTATTACCATGTCTACCGGCCATTTTATCACCAACTTGAATTTGATGTTTTACAGCTAAATAAATTTTTACAATTTTTAAAATTCCTGGAGACAATTCACTACTTTGAGTAATTTTATTTTCATATATTTTTAATTTTTCATAAAAAACTTTTTCTAACTTTAAATAAGAATTTAATAAATTATTTACTTTTTCTCTTATAGATAAATCTAATATTTCAATTTTTGAAATATCTTCATAACTTAAATTATAATGATAATAAATATTATTATCTTTAAATATTTTCTTTATATATTTTACTAAAATATCTTTAAAATAATTTAATTCATTTAACACTTTATCTTTAATAATTTTTAATTGATCTTTTTCAATATTTAATAATCTTTTATCTTTTTTAACACCTTCACGATTAAAAATCTGTATATCTATAACTGTACCAAAACAACCATTCGGTACTCTTAAAGAAGAATCTTTAACTTCAGAAGCTTTCTCTCCAAATATAGCACGTAAAAGTTTCTCTTCAGGAGTTAATTGAGTTTCACCTTTAGGTGTTATTTTACCAACTAATATATCTCCGCTAGATACTTCAGCACCAAGATTAATTATACCACTCTCATCTAATCTAGATAAAACAGAATCACTAACATTAGGAATATCTGAAGTAATTTCTTCTGCACCTAATTTTGTATCTCTACAAATACAAGATAATTCTTGAATATGTATAGTAGTAAAAATATCTTTATGTATTACTCTTTCAGAAATTAATATAGAATCTTCAAAATTATAACCATGTCAAGACATAAAAGCTACTCTTACATTTTGACCTAAAGCTAATTCACCTAAATCAGTAGAAAAACCATCTGCTAAAATATCTCCAGATTTAACTTCTTCTCCTAATACAACATTAGGTTTTTGGTTTATACAAGTATTTTGATTAGAACGAGAATATTTTATTAAATTATAAATATCAAATTTATTAAATAAATTAAATTTATTTAAAATATCATATTTTTCTATAATAATTTTAGAAGAATCTACATATCTAACAATTCCATCACTCTTTGATAAAACTAATATACCTGAATCTCTAGCTACAGTATATTCTAAACCTGTTCCTACTAAAGGTTTATCAGGAATTAAACAAGGAACAGCCTGACGTTGCATATTAGCTCCCATTAAAGCTCTATTAGCATCATCATGTTCTAAAAATGGAATTAGTGAAGCTCCTATAGAAACTATTTGTTGAGCAGAAACATCCATATAATTAATTTGAGAAGAATTAAATAAACTAAATTCACTTTTGTATCTACAAATAATAAATTCATCTTCAATATAATTTTTTTTATTTAAAAAAACATTAGCTTGAGCAATAACATAATTGCCTTCTTCTATAGCAGATAAATAATGTATTTCTTTAGTAACATATCTATTTTTTACTAATCTATAGGGAGTTTCTAAAAAACCATATTCATTAATTCTAGCATAAATTGATAAAGAATTAATTAAACCTATATTAGGACCTTCTGGTGTTTCTATAGGACATACCCTTCCATAATGAGTAGGATGAATATCTCTTACTTCAAAACCAGCTCTTTCTCTAGTTAAACCACCTGGACCTAATGCAGATATTCTACGTTTGTGTGTAATTTCAGATAAAGGATTATTTTGATCCATAAACTGAGATAATTGACTAGAACAAAAAAAATCTTTTATTATAGCTGATAAAGGTTTAGCATTAATAATATTTTTAGGAAAAAAATTATTTGATAAATTTACTGATAGACGTTCTCTAATAGTCTTTTCTATTCTTATTAAACCTATACGAAATTGATTTTCAATCATTTCACCTACAGATCTTACTCTTCTATTACCTAAATGATCTATATCATCAACACCACCAATACCATTTCTAATATCTATTAATCTTTTTAAAGTATCAATAATATCTTTAGATTCCAATACCATTGGTCCATTAATATTTTTTCTACCTATAGACATATTAAATTTCATACGACCAACTTTAGATAAATCATACTTATCAGTAGAAAAAAATAAATTATTAAATAAATTTTTAGCTGCTTCAATAGTAGGTGGTTCTCCTGGTCTAATCATACGATATATACTAATTAAAGCATCATTACAATTAGAAATATTATCTATTAATAAAGTATTAGATATATATGAACCTTGATTTAAATCATTAATATACAAAATTTTAATATTTGAAATACCAGAATTAATTATTTTATCTATTAAATCTAAATTTAATTTAGTATTAGATTCTAAAAATAGATATTTACCTTCAGATATAAAAAAATTATAATTTTTTGCTATAATTTTATCAATAATATATTCTTTAGAAATTTCAATATAATTTACATTATTTTTTTCCATATTTTTAATATGTTTAAAAGTAATTCTTTTACCTTTACTAACATATACTTTACCTTTAAAAATAACATCAAAATTTAATATATCACCCCTTAATCTACTAGGTATAAGATGCATAAATAATTTATTTTTTAAAATATCTATACTAATAAAATTAAAAAATATTTCTAATATTTTTTCTTTATCATAACCTAAAGCCTTTAAAATTATTGTAACAGGTAATTTACGTCTACGATCTATACGAGCAAACAAATTATCTTTAATATCAAATTCAAAATCTAACCATGAACCTCTATATGGAATTATTCTAGCACTATATAAAATTTTACCAGAAGAATATACTTTATTTTTACCTTTATTACTATCAAAAAAAACACCAGGACTACGATGTAATTGAGATACTACAACTCTTTCAGTACCATTAACTACAAATGTTCCTCTATCTGTCATTAAAGGTATATCTCCCATATAAACTTCTTGTTCATTAGAAGATTTTATAATCCCTTTTGAAATATTACCTTCATAAAAAATTAAACGTAATTTAACTTTTAAATTTAATGAATAAGTTAAACCTCTTATTTTACATTCTCTATCATCAAAAAATGGTTTATCAAATCTATAATCTATATATTGTAATTCAATATTCTTATTATAATTTAATATAGGGAAAATAGATCTAAATGATAAATCTAAACCAGAATATTTATTCTTATATTTATATAAAAAGTTATTATAAGAATTTATTTGAATAGATAACAAATAAGGTATATTTAATATCTGAGGAATTTTTCTAAAATTTACACGTATACGTTTCCTTTCCGAATAAAAATAAATCATATTTATAACATAAACTCAATAAATTAAATATTTACTTAATACTTATTTTTGCACCAACATCTTCTAAAGATTTTTTTAAAATATCTATATTTTTTTTACTTACATTTTCTTTTATAAGTACAGGAACAGATTCTACTAAATCTTTCGCTTCCTTCAAACCTAAATTTAAAAAATTACGAATTATCTTTATAACTGCAATTTTATTATTTCCTATAAAATCTAAAAATAAACTAAAATTATCTTTTTTTTCTTCAACAACTTTAATTTCTTTATCTTTAGAAGAATTGAACATATATTCATTAGAATTAATACCAAATTTTTTTTCTATACGGTCAATTAAATCAATTAAATCAATCAATGACATAGAAGAAATTTGATCTAAAATTTTCTCTTTATCTATACTCATAAAATTACCTAAATATAATAATTAAGATTTAATATTCTTTATTTTTAATAAAATACGTAATAATCTAAATAAAAAAAAATTTTTTAAAATAAAAATTAAATAACTTAAAGATTTTTTAATAGAAGATAAGAAAAATATTTTTTTACTTAATTTTAAAGGAATTAATTTCCTATCTATAGAAATACATCTTAAAATTAAATTATCTTTAAATTTTATCAAATATTTACTTAAAACATCTAATAAACCATTATAATTTTTAACAGAAAAACCTAAAATAACAGGACCAATTAAAAAATTATTCAAATAACTCAAATTAGATTTTTTAACAGAAATTTTTAATAAATTATTACGTATAACTAATATATTAGCATCATTATTTTTAATATCTTTACGAAATAAATTTAATTTATTTGCCGATAAATTATTAAAATTTAATATGACAAAAGAAAAAGATTTTTTTAATTTCTTTATAATTTCGGAAATAAATTTTTTTTTATCCTTTTTATTAAACACTTATCCCTCAAATATATTAAATATTATCTAAATCTACTAAATAACTCTTACCCATAGTACTAGAAATAAAAATTTTTTTAAAAAAAAAATTACTTTTTAATTTACTAGGTCTATTTAATTTAACTGAATCAATAAAACAAGTAAAATTACTTAATAAGTGTTCACTAGTAAAATTTATTTTTCCTATTTTACTATGTATAATACCAAATTTGTCATTTTTATAAGTAATTTGACCCTTACTAAATTTTGAAACACTATCTTTCAAATTATCAGTTAAAGTACCTAATTTTATATTAGGCATTAATCCTTTAGGTCCTAATAATTGACCTAGTTTACTAACTAATTTAATATGTTCTAATGTAGATATAACTACATCATATTTAATAGAACAATTTTTTATTTTATTAAATAAATCTTTAGAACCAACATAAAAAGCTCCAGAAGAATATGCAATATCTTTTTGAAATTCAGAAGCAAAAACTACAACTTTATTTTTTTTTCCTATACCATAAGGTAATAATACACAACCTTTAATATGTTGATTAATATCTTTAGTATCTATAAATAAATTTATTGCTACATCTATAGATTCAATAAAATTAATTTTTGATTTTTTTTTAATTAAATCAAAAATTTTTATTAATCTATTTTTATTAAAAACTATTTTTTTATTAATATTCATATTCAATATAACTAATCTTTAATTAAAATTCCCATAGAACGAGCTGTTCCAATTATAGAGTAAGACATTTTTTTTAAATCAGAACTAAATGTATCAGAAAATTTTATTTTAGCAATATTTAATATTGCTTTTCTAGAAATATATCCTACAATATCATGACCAGGTTTCTTAGATCCAGATGTTAAAGATATTTCTTTTTTAATAAGATATGAAACTGGAGGAGTTTTAGTTATAAAAGTAAAACTACGATCAGAATAAACTGTTATTATAACTGGTATAGGTATTCCTTTAGCAAAAGAACTTGTTTTTTTATTGAAAGATTTACAAAAACTCATAATATTAACTCCCTTTTGGCCTAATATTGGACCAACAGGAGGACTAGGATTAGCCATACCAGATAAAACTTGTAATTTTATATAAGAATTTATTTTTTTAGACATTTTTTTAAAATAAAAATTAATTACTTTTTTCTACTTGTGAAAAATCTAATTCTACAGGAGTAGATCTTCCAAAAATTAAAACAGAAACTTTTAAACGATTTTTATCATAATCTACCTCTTCTACTGTTCCATTAAAATCAGAAAATGGTCCACTATTAACTCTTACTAATTCACCATATTCAAACAATACTTTAGGTCTAGGTTTACCATTAATTTTATCTAATTTATTTTTAATAAACTTAATTTCTTTATCATTAATAGGACAAGGATGACCTAAACTACCTCCTATAAAACCTATTATTTTAGGTACTTTTCTAACTAAATATCAATTTTTATTACTCATAACCATATTAATTAAAAAATAACCAGGATAAAATTTACGTTCACTTTTTTTACGAACTCCACGTTTTATTTCTATTACTTCTTCAGTAGGAACCAAAATATCTCCAAAATCATCTTTTGATCCATATAATTTAATATGATCACGTAAAGATTCAATAGCTTTTTTTTCAAAACTAGAAAAAACTTGTATAACATACCAATGTTTTTTTTTTTCTAAATTTATCATTAATAAAACCTCAAACTAAGAAAAAAAGAAATAATATATAATAGAAAATTATCAAATATATATACTATAATAGAAATCAAAAAACTTAAAATAAATACTATTATAACTGTTCTTAAAACTTCATATTTAGAAGGTCAATAAACTTCAGAAATTTCTAATTTAGACTTTATAAAATAAAGAAATATTTTTTTACCTAAATTAGTATATTTAAATAAAAAAAAACATAAAAAAGTAAAAAATATATTCATTATATATTTAATAAATAATAAATTTCTAAATAAAAAATAATAATTATTTATATATATAAAAAATAATGATAATAATATTATAAAATATATTTTTTTTTGATTCACTAAATTAGTATTCATTAATAAATATTAAATATTAAAAAGTTAAAATATAATAAAATAAAAACTAAATACCATAAAAATTACTATCCTTAAATAAAAAAAAATCAATTATCTTAATTTCAAGTTCTAAAAAAATATTAAATTTTTTAAATATTTTTTTTCTAATATATAAAATTAAAGAATAAATATGTTTAGATGTAGCATTACCTAAATTAATAATAATTAATGGTTGTTTTTCATAAATTCTAGCTCATCCAATAGTATAACCTTTTAAACCACATATATCAATTAATAATGCTGCAGGAATTCTTTTTATACTCCTTAATATATTATTATTAGTATATTTCAAAAAAGAAAAATAAATATCTTTTATATATCTATAATTATAATTATTTATAATAGGATTTTTAAATATACTTCCTATGTTACCAAAAATTTTAGGATTAGGAATTTTTTTTTTCCTAAACTCAAATATTTTTTCATATATATCTTTTATATTAATTTTAGTATTTAAAGGATCAAAATAATATAATAAATCTTTATGTAAAAAACATGGTTTTCATAATTTATTAATAATTAAACCTACCTTTATAATTACATAACGATTATTATAAAATTTTTTAAAAATACTATATCTATAAGAAAATAATATATTTTTTTTTTTCAAATAAAAACATCTTCCTGTATAATAATCTAATATTTTAACATAATGAAAAAATTTTTCTACTTCTACACCATAAGCTCCTATATTATTTACTATAGCACCACCAACAGATCCAGGTATAAAAGATAAATTCTCTAATCCATATATACCATTATTAATAGTAAAATCAACTAATTTAGTTCATGATTCCCCAGAATAAACATCTAAAAACCAAAAATTATTATCTTCTTTTAATGTAATACCTTTTATTCTATTAATTATTATCGTTCCATAAAAATCATTTAAAAATAGAATATTACTACCTCTTCCTAAAATAATAATATAATGTTTTTTTTTAAAATTTCAAAATAATATTCTTTTTAAATCTAATAAATTATATACTATATATATAGTATTAAATTTAATATCTAAATTAAAAGTATTAAATTTTTTTAAAGAATTTAAATTACTCATATATTTTTTTTTACTAATAAATTTTCCAAAAAATAAATTTTTTTTAATTTAAACAAAAAAAAACACTCTATAAATCTCATAATTTTAAAATCATAATATTTATTATGATTAAAACCTAATATATGTAAAAAACTATGTATTAATAAATAAGAAAAATAAAAAAAATAATTTATACTTTCTTTAAAAGATTTTTGCAAAATAAATAAAGGACATAAAAATATTTCACCTAAACAATTATTATTAAAATTTAAATAATAAGAAAAAGATAATACATCAGTAATATAATTTCTAGACTTATATTTTTTATTTAAAAAAAGAATATATTCTTTATTAACTAATATAATATTAATATATCTTTTAATATTAAAAAATTTATATAATTTTCATAATCATTTATAAAAAAAAAAACTATTAGGTAAAAAAAAACAATCATTACAATGATTAATTAATTTTAAAAAACAATTAATATTATTATTTATTATCATAAGCTTTAACTATATTAGCTACTATTGAAGAACGCACAATATCTTTAATACCCAAAAAAGTTATACCTACTTCATTTATATTTTTACAAACATTAATTGCATGTTTTAAACCAGAAAAATTTTTATTTGGTAAATCTATCTGAGAAATATCACCATTAATAACAGCTTTAGAATTAAATCCCAAACGAGTTAGAAACATTTTCATTTGAGAAATAGTAGTATTTTGAGCTTCATCTAATATAATAAAAGAATCATTAAAAGTTCTTCCTCTCATATAAGCTAAAGGAACAACTTCAATAATATTATGTAATATATATTTTTTATTAAAATTAGAACCTAATATTTCAAACAAAATATCATATATTGGACATAAATATGGATTAATTTTTTGATTAAAACTACCAGGTAAATAACCTAATTTTTCTCCAGCTTCAACTATAGGTCTAGCTAATATTATTCTGTAAATTTTTTTTTTATTTAAAAAATCTATAGCAGCTGCAGTAGCTAAATATGTTTTACCTGTTCCAGAAACACCTATACCAAAAGTTACTATTTTATTTAAAATATTATTAATATAATTAGACTGCATTTTAGTTCTAGGTTTTATTAAACTATATTTAGTTTTTAAAAAAAAAGAAAAACAATATTTTTTTTTCATTATTTTAAATTAAATTACCATACAAATAATTTTTATATAATTTAGTAATTTTTACACTAATTAATTTACCTAATAAATTTTTATTTCCTTTAAAATAAACAATTTTACTATTTTCAGTATAACCAAAAAGAAAACCTAAATTTTTACTAGAAAAATTTTCTACTAATACAGTTAAAGTAGAATTTAACATTTTATTAAGTCAATATAAAGAATTTTCATAAAGAAGATTATTTATCTTATACAATCTATGTTTTTTTTTTAATATATCTACATCATCCAATAATTTTGATGATCTAGTATAAGGACGAGGAGAATACATAAAAACAAAACTATTATCAAATTTAATATCAGATATTAATTTAAGAGTTAAATTAAAATCTTCATTACTCTCAGTAGGATAACCAACTATAAAATCAGAACCAAAAATCATTTTATTTCTAACTTTTAAAATTTTTTCTATTATTTTTTTATAATATTCTACACTATAATTTCTATACATAATTTTCAAAATTCTATTTGAACCACTCTGTACAGGTAAATGTAAAAAATTTATTATTTTTTTACATTTACTATAAGTCTGAATTAATTCATCAGTAAAATTATTTGGATGACTAGTAGTAAATTTAATTCTTTTTATACCTTTTATTTTAGAAATTAATTTTAATAAACATGAAAAATTACATTTTTTATTATTTTTAAATATACCACAATAAGCATTAACATTTTGCCCTAATAAATTTATTTCAGAAATACCATAATAAGATAATCTACATATTTCAGAAAAAATACTTTCTGGAGATCTACTAATTTCCCTTCCTCTAGTATAAGGAACTACACAATAAGAACAAAATTTATTACAACCTTCCATAATAGTTACATAGGACAAAAATCTTCTATTTATATTTAAACCAAGATTATTTATAAAATTAACATCTTTTTCTATACCCAAAAAATTTATATCAATAATTTTTTTTTTGTATTTTTCGAATTTTATAATAAAATTATGTAATTTATGTATAGTTTGAGGACCAAATATAATATCAACAATATTACTACGCAAAAAAATATTTTCTTTTTCTTGTACAGCTACACAACCACAAACAGCAATAATCAAATTACTTTTTATTTTTTTTATATCTTTAATTCTATCAAGAAAAAAAAATAATTTTTCTTGTGCTTTTTGTCTTACAGAACAAGTATTAAGTATAATTATATCTACATTTTTTAAAGAATAAACCATTTTATAAATACCATTGATGTTCAAATACATTCTAATTTTATTAGAATCATATTGATTCATTTGACATCCTCATGTTTTTATATATACTTTTTTATACATAAATATTTAAGATTTAAATTAAAAATAAATTCATAATATAAATTTATAAAATAGCTACGACAGGAATTGAACCTGTGACCTCAGCGTTATGAATGCTGTGCTCTAACCAACTAAGCTACGTAGCCATAATTTCTGGGGTACCAGGATTTGAACCTGGGATCTCGGGATCAAAACCCGATGCCTTACCACTTGGCTATACCCCGTTAATACGGAAGACGAGATTCGAACTCGCATACATTAAGTACTAGACCCTAATTCTAGTGCGTATACCAATTTCGCCACTTCCGTAACAAAATTATTATAATTATTAATAAAATATTAATAAATATACATATATATTATATTATATAAATATGAAAAATAAATTATTTTTAATAACTTTAATTAAATATTGTACTAAATTATTTGATAAAAAAAAAATTTTTTTTGGACACGGAACATATAATTCATATACAGAATCTATACATTTAATATATTCAATACTTAATATAAATATAAATACGAAATTATCTAAAATTAAATATATCAAAATAAACGAAAAAAAGAAAAAAAAAATTATTTATCTAGCTAAATTAAGAATAAAAAAAAGAATACCTATTGCATATTTAACGAAAAAAATTTGATTTTGTAACAAAAAATTTTACATCAATTATGGAGCTTTAATACCTAGATCACCTATATCTGAAATAATAAAAAAAAAATTTAGATTTATAAACAAAAAATATTATCCTAAAAAAATACTAGATTTATGTACAGGATGTGGATGCATAGCAATATTATGCTCATATATATTCCCGAAATCTAAAATAGATGCAACAGATATATCTAACTCAGCTCTTAATATAGCTAAAAAAAATATTTTAATTCACAAAAAAAAAAAACAAATAAAACTTATAAAATCAAATTTATTTAAAAAAATAAAAGAAAAATATAACCTCATAATTAGTAATCCTCCTTATATAGACAAAAAAGAAATTAAATATTTACCCAAAGAATATTTATATGAACCAAAATTAGCTTTAATAAGTAAAAATAAAGGAACTTATTTAATACAAAAAATAATTAATGAATCATATAATTATTTAAAAAAAAAAGGATATTTAATATGTGAAACTGGACATCAAAAAAAAAAAATTATTAAACAAAATAAATCAATTAAATTTAATTGAATAAAATTAAAAAACAAAAAACATAAAATTTTTATAATTAAAAAAAAAAAACTAACTAATTTTAAATAAATTAAAAAAATTATTCATATTATATTTCATAATTTTATAAAAACTAACTTTTTTTAATATAGATATTTTTTTAATTATATATATAATTTTAAATGGATCATTATCTGTTCCTCTATAAGGAACAGGAGTTAAATAAGGAGAATCGGTTTCTATTAATAATCTATCTAAAGGTAAATATTTAATAATATCTTGTAATAAATATGTATTTTTAAAAGTAATTAAACCAGAAATAGAAATATATAAACCCAAATCTAGAAATTTTAATAAAATATTTTTTTTAGTATAATTAAAACAATGAATTACAGCACCAAAATTATTAATATCAAATTTTTCAATACAATTTATCGTATCATTAAAAGAATTTCTAGAATGTATTAAACAAGGTTTTTTATATTTATTAGCAAGATATAAATGATACAAAAAAAAATTAATTTGATTATATTTATAATTTTTATCAATATTCTCTTTGTAATCTAAACCTGTTTCACCAACAGCAATTATTCTTTTATAAGAGATAAATTTTTCTAAATCTAAAAAATCATCATTATTAATATCATTAATATAATAAGGATGTATTCCACAAGATAATTTAATCTTATCTATATAAGAAAATAAACTAAAAATATGAAAAAAATTTTTTATACTAGTAGAAACACATAATAAATATAAAAAATTTTTTTTATCACATAAAGATAAAAAATGATAAATATTTTTAATTTTTTTTTTGTGAAATAAAATATCTAAATGACAATGAGTATCTATTATAAACATATATATCCTTTAATTTAATTATGAATTAAAAAATAAATATTATATGATAAATTATAAATTAATATATCTTTATTTAAATTTAAATTATAATTTATTTCATCAATACAAATAATTATCTTTTTTAATATTAAATTAATATTTTTAATACATATTTTTTCTCTTATTTTTTTTAATATATATATACAATCTAAATTGTAAATTTTTTTAGTAAATTCATAATTTAAAGAATCAAAAAAAAAAGTATATAAAATATATAAATTAAAATCTAAAAAATAATTACTTAATATATTTATTATAATATTTACATTTAAATATAAAATATTTTTAACCATATTTAATATTTTTAATCTATATAACCATTTATTATCCAAAAAAAATTTAGAATCAAAAGGGGAATTATGATTTAAACGAATAACAGTCAATATATTTTTTTTACTAAATTTTAAATATTTATCATTATTTATTAATCATTTATAAACTGATAATTCTTTAGGAATTAATAATTTATATTTATGACATCTACTTAAAAATGTATAAGGAATATTAAAAACATCTAAACAAGAAAATATTAATATTAATTTATAATGAGGTTCCTCCATTAATTTTAATAAATAATTAAATACAAAAGAATTAGAAAAATTAAAATTAGAAAAGTAAATTATTTTAAAAAAACTAAAAAATAAATTTTTACTTAATCAAACATTAATTTTTTTAACTAAAGAAATATTTAATTTATTTTCTT
The DNA here is from genome assembly GCA_036689365.1 of Candidatus Stammera capleta. Classification (GTDB taxonomy): domain Bacteria; phylum Pseudomonadota; class Gammaproteobacteria; order Enterobacterales; family Enterobacteriaceae; genus Stammera; species Stammera capleta_AO. The sequence goes on from CP144805.1 coordinate 263,802, forward strand.
TAATTATAAAATAATTAGGATGATTATTTGAATTTATTAAATTACAATTTATACAATCATTACATACAATAATATTTTTTTTAGTACATAAAATTCATTTAATTAATTTATTAACCAAATAATCTACTCCTAAATTACAAGAATAAGTTATTAATAAATTACAATTTTTACACATCATTAACTTAGAATAAATTATTTTTTTATATAAAAAATTTAATCAAGGATAAAATGTTTCTTTTTCTTTAATCATGAATATATTTTATTTTTTAAAATTAAAAATAAATATTTTTTATCTAAATTACCATTTATTTTTATAACATTAGATATATTATTAAAATATCTTTTATAAAAAAAAGATACTCTATATAAAAAACTTATTCCTTGAGATTCAATAAAATCAAGATTTTTAAAACTTAATAAACGCTGAACAGCTAATAATGGTGATATATCTACATATATAGTTAAACAAGGATATAAATGAATAAAATTATTATTTAATAAATTAATCAAATTTATATTCATATTTCAACCACCAAATTGATATGCTAAAGTACTAACATAAAATCTATCAGAAATAACATAATAACCAGAATTAAGAGCAGGAATAATTACTTTATTTAATAATTGAACTCTAGAAGCATATATCATTAATAATATAGATTTTTTAGACACTAAATTATAATTAATATCTTTAGAAAAAATTAAATTACGTATTTTTTCAGAAAAAAAATTACCACCAGGATCACGAACTAATAAAACTTTTTCAATACCTATAGAATTTAAAATTTTTATTAAAAATCTACATAAAGTTGATTTTCCAGAACCATCTATACCTTCAATAACAATAAATTTATTAATCATAAATATAATAAAATTTTTAAAATAATAATATTACTTAAATACATTAATAATGATATTATTATACATTAATAATATTAATTTAATATTTTGAGGTAAATAAATGTTAGTATCAAAAATAGCTCCAAATTTTTTAGCTGAATCAATAAACTCAAAAAATGAAATTAAAAAAATAAATTTATGAGAAAAAATAGAAAATAAAAATACAATATTATTTTTTTGACCATTAGATTTCACATTTGTATGTCCATCAGAAATATTAGCTTTAAATAATAGATATAAAGAATTTTCAAAAAGAAATGTTAAATTACTAGGTATATCTATAGACTCAATATATACACATTTAGCATGAAAAAATACTCCTATAAATAATGGAGGAATAGGAAAAATAAATTTTACTATTATTTCAGATATAAAAAGAAAAATACAAAAATTATATAAAGTAAAACATAAAGAAACAGGTGTATCTTTAAGAGCAACATTTATAATAGATAAAAATAAAATTATTAGACACCAATCTATAAACGATTTACCTTTAGGTAGAAATATAAATGAAATTATTAGATTAATAGATGCAATAAATTTTGTTGAAGAAAAAAAACAAGTATGTCCAGCTCAATGAAATTTAGGTAATAAAGGAATAAAACCAAATTATTCAGGAATATGTAAATTTCTAAGAAAAAACTATAAAAAAATATAATTTAAAAATGAATTTAAAATATGATTTTTATTTAAATACAAGTATAATAATATTTTTTATAATGTTATTCTACATAACTATAATATATCCTCAAAAACAAAAAATAAAAAGAAATAAAAATATTCTAAAAAACTTAAAAAAAAATGATGAAATTATAACTAAAGGAGGAATAATAGGTAAAATTATTAAAATAAAAGATAAAAAATATATAACTTTATTAATAAATAGAAAAAACAAAATTTTAATAAATAAAAAATATGTACTAAATATAGTACCTAAAAAAACACTAAAAAAAATATAAATTAAAACTAAAAAAACTAAATTTTTAGTTTATTTTAGTTTATTTTAATTTCATTATAAATACAATGTTTTTTAATTATAGGATCATATTTTTTTATGGATATTTTTTTTTTACAATTTAACTTATTCTTAGTAGAAGTATAAAAATGTTTACTTCCAGAAGAAGAAAGTAATTTAATTTTAATTCTTTTATTTTTTGCCATTTTTAATATACCTATTCATGTTTAAAAATTTTTCTATACCTATTTTATCTATAATTTTAATTCCTTTGGGAGTTACTTTTAATTTTATAAATTTATTCTTACTTTTCATTCAAAAACGATGATTATGTAAATTAGGTAAAAATTTTCTCTTAGAAGAATTCATCGAATAAGATCTTTTTGATCCAAATAAAGACTTTTTCTTTGTTATAAAACAAAATTTAGACATTACATTAACCCATAATATATTATTAAAATTTTATCAATTTAATTTTATTAGCTAATAAAGAAATATTATATTTACTAGATTCAAACCTTAAAATTCCACGCACTACAATAACATTATGTATTTCTAAAAAATTATAATATTTTGTATATATATCTTTAAATAAAATAATTTTTAAATTACCAGTACTATCATCTATATCTAATATAGATATACGATTACTTTTTTTAGTAAATAAAAATTTAATAGAATTTATTAATCCAAAAACAAAAATATTTTTCTTTACTTTATAAGAATATAAATCTTTTATTTTAAAAATATTTTTATTATTATTCATAATATATGAAATATATTTTTTTACAGGATGATCAGTTAAATAAAAACCTAATACATCTTTTTCTTTATGCAAAAGATATTCTTTATTTAATACAGGAAATAATCTTTTCATTTTTTTATATAAAATAAATTCACTATTTTCCTCTTTTTTAAATAAAGAAATTTGTTTATTTAAATATTCGTAATTTTTCAACTTAGATAATTTCAATACACTACTAAGATATTTTTTTAAAATAGAACGATCTATATTAAAAATATCAAAAGAACCAGAAAAAATCAATTTTTCTAAAACTAATTTAGAAATTTTATTAGAAAAAGTTAAAATACAAAAATTAATAAAATCTTTAAAAAAACCATATTTATTACGTAATTTAACTATTAAATCTATAGAACTCTTACCTATACCTTTAATAGCACCTAATCCATAAATTAAATCATTATTTTTATTTATAGTAAAATAATATTGACTTTTATTTATATTAGGAGGAATGATTTTAATATTTAATTTTTTAGCTTCATTAATAATTAAAATAATTTTATTAATATTATCAATATCTGCATTAATAAATGAAGCTATATATTCAGAAGGAAAATGTGATTTCAATCATAAAGTTTGATATGCTAAAAATGAATAAGAAACAGAATGAGATTTATTAAAACCATAACTAGAAAAATTTTCCATTAAAGAAAATATTTTCATAGATAATTTAGAATCTATACCTAAAGATATAGAACCTTTTTTAAAAATTTTTCTATGTAATTTCATTTGATTATGATTTTTTTTACCCATAGCCATTCTTAATGAATCAGCTAAACCTAAATTATAATTAGCTAATACTTGAGCTATTTTCATTACTTGTTCTTGATATAAAATAATACCATAAGTATATTTTAATATAGGTATTAATAATTTATGTTGTCACTTTTTATCAGGATAATATATCAATTCTTTACCATTTTTTCTATTAATAAAATTATCTACCATACCAGATTGTAATGGACCAGGTCTAAATAAAGCTAATAACGCAATTATTTCATTAAATGAATCTGGTTTTAAACGTTTTATTAAATCTTTCATTCCAAAAGATTCTAACTGAAATACAGCAGTAGTTTCAGCACTTTTTAATAATTTAAAACTTAATTTATCATTTAAAGATATTTTATTAATATCAAAATTATAACCTAATTTATTATTAATTAATTTAACAGAATTATGTATTACAGTTAAAGTTCTTAAACATAATAAATCAAATTTAACTAAACCTATATATTCAATATCATCTTTATCAAATTGAGTAACTAATCTTTTATTTTCTTTATCATAATAAAAAGGACAATAATTATTTATTTTTGAAGAAGATATTACAACACCACCAGCATGTTTACCTATACCTTTAATGATTCCTTCTAAACAAAAAGAAATATTAATTAATTTTTTAACTTCTTTGTTAGAATTATATATTTCTAATAATCTAGGTTCTTGTAAAAGAGCTTCTTTTAAAGATATATTAACACCAAAAGGTATTAATTTAGCTAAAAAATCAATAAAATTATAAGAATAACCTAAAACTCTACCCACATCTCTTATGACAGATTTTGCTGTTAAAGTATTAAAAGTAACTATTTGAGCTACAAATTTATTACCATATACTTTTTCTATATGAGATATAACTTTATCTCTTTTATTCATACAAAAATCAATATCAAAATCAGGCATAGAAATTCTTTCAAGATTTAAAAATCTTTCAAAAATTAATCCAAATTTAAGTGGATCAATATCTGTAATATATAATAAATATGCTACTAAAGAACCAGCCCCAGATCCTCTGCCTGGACCAACTCATATATTATTAGATTTAGATCATTTTACAAACTCCATAACTATTAAAAAATAATTACAAATATTCAAAATATTAATTATTTTTAATTCTTTTTTAATACGACATAAATATTCTTCTTTGTTTATTTTTTTTTTAACTGAAAGAATTCTTTCGTATAAACCTTTATATGTTAATTTTTTTAAAAAAACACTAGTTTTTTCTTTACAAAAATTTACTTTAGGTAAAATTAATTTTCTTTTTTTAAAATTAAAATTACATCTTTTAGCTATTTGTACAGTATTAAATATAGATTCAGGAATGTCCGAAAATAATTTACACATTTCATGTTCATTTTTAAAATATTGTTGATTAGTATAATTTAAAAATAAATCTACTTTATTTAAAGTACAATTATGATATATAGAAGATTTTATTTTATGTATAAAATAATCACTTCTATTAAAAAAAAGAACTTTATTTGTCGCTACCAAAGGTAATTTAAGTAAATTAGATATTTTAATAATAATATTTAAATATCTTTCTTCATCCAAAAAATTAAGTCTAAATATTTGTATATATAATCTACTTTTAATTTTTCTTTTAAGTAATAATAAATATTCTTCTAAAATTAAAAAATCATAATTAACAAAATTTTTATTATTTATAAATCCGTAATTTATATAAAATAAAAATATCAAACCATGATGAAATTTAAACAAAACACTATAATCTATATATAATTTATTATTATTTTTATGTTTATAAAATAAAGAAATTAATTTAGTTAAATTATTATAACCTAATTTATTTTTAATTAATAAAGTTATATTATATATAAATTTTTTATAAATAACACAAATATCACAACCAACTATAGGTTTAATACCGTAATAATGAGAAATATTAATAAATTTTATTATTGCTGATAAACTAAAAAAATCAGTTAAAGAAACAGAAGGCATATTTAACTTTAAAGATTTTTTAATTATATTTTTTATTTTACATAAACCATTTTGTATTGAATAATCACTATGAACATTTAAATGTATAAATTTAGGATCAGACATATAAACATTTTAAATTAACTTAATTTATTAATTAAATAACCTGTTATATCAGAAATATTTTTATTATAATAAAAAACAGCATTGTTATCTATTATAATATCATACTTGTTTTTTTTAATTAAATAATTAATAATTTTTTGTATTCTCAATAAAAATAAATTATGTAAATTAATATTTTTATTATTAATATATAATTCTAATTTAGAAATTAGTCTTAAAATATTTTCTTTCTCATTATTTAAAAAAGTATATAAATTTTTATTTTTTTTATAATTAATTTTTAAATTACCTTTTTTTTTTATTAAATTATTAATTCTATTATTTAAATATAAAAATTTTTTATATAAAATAAAATTTTCTGAATTAATTATTCTTTTATACTGCAAAGAATCTTTAAAAATTTTATTAAAATCTAAAATAGCTAAATTTATATTAGCAAAAGAATTTAAAAAAAAACAAAAAGAAAAAATAAATATAAATAAATTTTTCATAATAAATCCTTGTTAAAATTAAACAAAATTACCTATATTAAATTGAAAATTATTAATTTCATCATTTTCGTTATAAAACAATGGAAAACCATAAGATAAATTTAAAATTCCAAAAGAAGTCATTAATTTTAAAGATATTCCCATAGATGTTTTAAACATATTATTAATATTTCCATAATCTGGAATATTATTAATTTTATTTTTAAATGTATTAGTCCAATTAGAATCTAAAATTAATCCACTATCTATAAATATAGATGTACGAAAATATCTAGAATAATATTTATTTAAAAAATTAGGAAATATTAATTCATTATTTAATAAAATAATTAAATTTCCCCCAGAATAATATGGAGAAATACACATATATTTATTTTTTTTGCATTTATATTTATTAGAATTTATTAAAATATGATGAGGACTAATATTATTATTAAATACACGTAAATTATTTCCTAAAGAATTAAAATTCTCATAAAAAGGTATTATTTTATTATTTAAACCATTACTATATCCTATAAAATTATGGAAATAAAAAATAAATTTTTTTTTTTTATCTAAAGGTAAATATTTAGATAAAGAAAAATATATTTTATAAAAATTATTTGTTGATTTTAAAATAGTAAATTTACTATTTAAATTTATATAAAAACCATAATTAGGAAAAATAATATTATCTAATTTATTAAATTTAAAATTAAAATGAATTAAATAATCATTAATTACTAATGGGTTTTTTTTAGAAATATTAATATAATTAATATCTAAAGATTTTAAATATTTTAATATACTTAAATAAGATTTAGTTTTATAAATATTATTATATAAATATTCTATACCAAAATTATAATTTAAAAAATTATTTATTTTTCATAAAATATAACTTTTATAACCATAATATATATTTAAATAACCATAATTATTAAACTGATTATCAAATGAATAGTTATAAAATAATTTATGTTTAATTAAAAAATTATTTAAATAACTAATAAAATTTTTAAAATAAATTTCACTACTATTATAAAATTTATTTTTTATGCTTTTTATTAAAATATCATTTCCTAAATAAAAAAAATTTTTTTTAAATAAATTTAATTCATAATTTAAATTATTTTCTCTACCATAATTTATTCCAAAATTTAATTTACTATCATAATTTTCTTTAAAATCATAAACAATATTTAATTTATTTTTATTATTTATTTTTAAAAATTTTTTTTTTCATGATACAGAAGAAAAAATATTACTTTTAATTATATTTTTTTTACCTAAATTAAGTAAATATTCATTATATAAATCACTATCTTTAATAGGTATATTTTTATATAAAAATTTATTTCTATAAAAATTAATATTTTTAAAAAAAATTTTATTTATATAAAAAATATTATCTGCTTTAATATATAAAAATAAAATAATTTTATTATCATTTAATTTTTGGTAATTAAAATTAATTTTAAAATTAGCAAAACCATTATTTTTTAAATAAATATCTATATTATAAATAATATTTTTTAATATATTATATTTATAATTTATATTTTTATAAAAAAATTTTTTTTTAATTTTATTAATATAAATATTTATTTTATTATTTTTAATATTATTTTTAATATATATATTATATATTTTATATCTATTTCCTTTATATAAATCTATAAAAACATCTAATATATTTTTATTTAAAAACACAAAATTTATTTTTTTAAAATAAAAATCAAAATAACCATATTTAAAATAAAAATCTTTTATATAAGATAAATTAATTAATAAATCATTAAAATTAAAATATATAAAATAATTTAGAAATTTTAAATCATTATTATTTAAATTTAAATATAATTTATTTTTTTTTAAAAAAATTTTTCTTATTTTTAAGTAATAACCTTCATTAAAATTTATTTTTAAAATACAATGTCTCTTTTTATTACAAATTTTTATAAAATCAATTTTAATATTATATTTACCTAATTTTTTATATTCATCAATAATAAAATTTTTAGCCTGTAAATTTAAATAATTATTTCAAAAAGATTTTTTTTTAATATTAAATTTATTTAATATAAAAAATATTTTATCATTTGTTAATATATAATTACCTTTAAAAATAAAATCATATATAAATGACTTTTCTATTAAATATATAAAAATAATTTTATTAAATTTATATATTTTAATATAATCAAAATAATTAGTTTTATATAAACAATTAATAATATTATTGATATTATTTATAGAAAAATAATTACCTAAAAAATTTAATAAAATTTTACTATATAAATTTACATAATATTTATCTTTAATATTTCATACAAAATCTTTTACAAAAAATTTTTGAATACAAAAAGATTTTGTTCAAAAAAAAAATACAAAAACAAAGAGAAAAAATTTATTCATATTAATTATAATTCAACAATACATTTAAAAATATAATTATATATATATAATAATTAAAAATCATCATTTTTTAATAAAATAATTATAACAAATATTTATATATAACTATAAAAATATCAAATTAATAATAGTTTAACATAAAAAAAAACAAAAAATAAAAACAAATTTTAAAATCAAAAATTTAAAAAAAACTATTTATATTACCAAATTTTCTTTTTCTTTTAGAAAAATTATTTAAAATTTCTAAAAAATCACTACATTCAAAATCAGGTCATAAAATATCAGTAAAAAATAATTCTGAATAAGCTATCTTTCATAAAAAAAAATTACTAATTCTCTTTTCTCCACCTGTACGTATTAATAAATCTATATCAGGTAAATAGCCTAAACATAAATTTTCAACAATAATATTTTCATTTATTTGATTACTTTTAATTAAATTATTTTCTATTTTAAAAAATATTTTTTTAATACAAGTAATAATATCTCATTTACCACTATAATTAATAGCTATATTTAATTTTAATCCTTTATTATCTTTAGTTAAAGATTCTATTTTATTAATATTAATTTTTAATTTATATGGTAATCTATTTCTATTCCCAATAATTTTAACACAGACATTTTTTTTATGTAATTCATACATAACATTTCTAATAGAAATAGTAAATAACTTCATTAATTCATATACCTCTAAATAAGGTCTAGATCAATTTTCAATACTAAAAGCATATAAAGTAAGTATATTTAATTTATAATTAATAGAAAAATTAATTATTTTTTTAAGAGATAAAACTCCGTATCTATGACCTATAATTCTAGATTTACCTTTTTTTTCCGCTCACCTACCATTACCATCCATTATAATAGCTATATGTTTAGGTATATTTTTCATAAATATTTAAAACTAACTAATTAATTCTTTTTTTTTACTTAAAAATATATCATTCAATTTTTCAATATAAATGCAAGTAATTTTCTGTAATTTAATATTAATATTTAAATTTTCATTTTCACTGATAATTTTATTTTTTAACATTAATCTAGATTTTTTTTTAAAATCTCTTCTTACATTTCTAATACATATCTTAAATAATTCTATTTCACCTTTTAATAATTTTAAATTTTTTTTTTTTCTTTCCTGAGTTAAAGATGGTAAATAAATTATCAAATCATTTTTATCTTCCATAACATTTAAATCTAATTTTAACAAAAAAATACATTTCTTTACATCATTTTTAATTTTTTTATCAAATAAAGAAATTCTAATAGAATTAAAATTTTCTACAGTTATTCTAGATAATTTATGCAAAAAAACTTTATTACCATAATAATTTATAGATAAATTAGATATCAAAGAAATATTTAAACTATTAACATTATATTTATTAATATTATTTTGACAAGAAACAATACATTCTAACATTTTTTTTTTTATATCATTTTCAGTAAATTTTTTCATAATAAATCACATATTAAAACTTATTTTTTAAAATAAAATATAATTACAATTAATCATCTAAAAAACTACGCAAAAGATCAGATCTACTAGGATGACGTAATTTTCTTAAAGCTTTAGCTTCAATTTGTCTAATTCGTTCTCTAGTAACATCAAATTGTTTACCTACTTCTTCTAAAGTATGATCACTATTCATATCTATGCCAAAACGCATTCTTAATACTTTAGCTTCTCGAGGAGTTAAACTAGATAATATTTCATTAGTAACAAATTTTAAACTTTCAGAAGTAGCTGATTCTAAAGGTAGTTCTAAAGAAGAATCTTCTATAAAATCACCTAAATGTAAATCTTCGTCCTCCCCTATAGGGGTTTCCATAGAAATAGGTTCTTTTGCAATTTTTAAAACTTTTCTGATTTTATCTTCAGGTATTAACATTTTTATAGATAATTCTTCAGGAGTTGGTTCTCTTCCTATTTCTTGTAATATTTGTCTAGAAACTCTATTTAATTTATTAATAGTTTCTATCATATGTACTGGTATTCTTATAGTACGAGCTTGATCTGCTATTGATCTAGTAATAGCTTGTCTTATTCACCATGTTGCATAAGTAGAAAATTTATATCCTCGTTTATATTCAAATTTATCTACTGCTTTCATTAAACCTATATTACCCTCTTGTATTAAATCTAAAAATTGTAAACCTCTATTAGTATATTTTTTAGCTATAGATATTACTAATCTTAAATTAGCTTCAATCATTTCTTTTTTAGCATTTTTAGCTCTAATTTCACCTTCAATTAAAAAATTATTTATTTTTTTTATTTGAATAATATTTAAATGAACTTTTTCTTCTATTAAAAACAAATTATTTAATTCATTTTCTATTTCTAAAAAATATTTTTTTAAATTTAAAGATCAAAATTTATTTGCATTAATTGCTTTTAATAACCATTTCTTATTTGTACCATATTTAAGAAAAAATCTATAAAAAATATCTTTAGGCATAAAACATTTTTTAACACATAATTTTATAATATTTTTTTCTAATAAATTAATATTACTAACTATATTTTTATGTTTTAAAATCAAATAATTAAACTGTTTTGGAGATAACTTAAAATCCATAAAAATATTAATTAATTTATTAAACTCATATTTAGTATATGGATGATTTATGCCATAAATATTAATATATTTTATTAAAAAATTATACTGATAATTTAAATATTTAAATCTTCTTTTAATAAAATTTAAATAATAAAAATATAAATCATTATTTATTTTTTTTTTATTTATATATAAAAAATTATCTGTTATTAAAGAAAAATCAATTTTATAACCAACAAAACCCACAATTAAATCACATAAACGTAATTTACCTTTTCTAACTAAATAATATTGATTTAAAAAATAATCAATAGATTTTATAAATTTTGCTAAATAAAATTGTATTTTATTTATATTATTTTCAATTTTTTTAGCTATTCTTATTTCTCCTTCCCTAGTTAATAATTCTACAGTACCCATTTCTCTCATGTACATTCTTACTGGATCATTAGTTTTACCAATATCTGAATTAACTTTAGATGAAACAGTATCAGAAATTTCGTTAATAGAAAAATTATTTGTTTCATTAACGACTAATTCATTAATTTCTGAAATATCTTCTATCACTGGAATACCAAAATTATTAATTATATTAACTACTTCTTCAATTTGAAACGATTTTAAATTTTTATTTATAAATATATTATTATGTATTTGTGAAAAAGTTACATAACCTTTTTTTTTACCTTTACTAATTAATAATTTCAAATAAAATTTATTTTTTTTATTCATATAAATATCCATAAATCTAAAATAAATAATTATTTTTTAAATTTTTTAATTTAATTAAATATCATATTTTTTTTTTCTCTTTTAAATTTAATTTATAAAACATTTTATTATTTAAAATTATATTTAGTTTCATATCTATCAAAATAATTTTTAATTTATCTAAAATTTTTAAAAAACATAATTTATCATTAATATTAATAGGAAAATATCTTTTTAAAAATAAACTTTCTAAATAAAAACGTATAAATTTTTTAGAAAATTTATTTAGAATTTTATTAAAAGAAAAAATATTATTTAATATACATAAATTAACAATTTTTAAAAATAAACAAAGAATTGGTTTTCTAAAAAAATTTAAAATAAAATCATATATATTAATTAACTTAGATAAATTAAGGTTTTTTAATAATAAACTAATTAAATATCTAATTAATATAATAAATATATTTTTTTTTTTTTTAAAATTTGAAAAATTTAAATTATTTGAATAATCTAAATCATTTTTATCTAAACCAACTTTTAAACATAATTTTCTGATTAAAAATAACCTAATAATAGGAGAATTAATTTTATTAATTAAAAATAAAATTTTCTTAGAAAAATAAATTTTTCTTTCATAAGAATAAATATTTTCCTTAAATAAATAAATTCTAAATAAAACATTAAATATAGATTTAGCTTTTTTAATACGTTTTTTAAATTTTTTAACACCTTCTTTTTCAATAATTGAATCTGGATCTTCACCTTTAGGTAAAAAAATAAAATAAGATTTTTTAATTTCATTAGTAAAAAATAATAATAATTTTACTGTTTTTTTAATAGATTTCAAACCTACTTTATCTCCATCAAAACAAAAAAATAAAATATTTGTATAAAAATATAAAATTTTAATTTGATTTTTACATATAGAACTACCTAATAAACCAACCGCATAAAATATTTTATGTTTATGTAATGAAATAACATCTATATATCCTTCTACTACTATAATTTTATCTAATTTTCTTTTTTTTTTCAAAACTAAATTTAATCCATATAAACAATCTTTTTTTAAAAAAAAAAAATTTTTTGAAGTATTAATATATTTATAATTAAATTTTTTATCTAAAGATCTACCTCCAAAAGCAACTATATCTCCATAAATATTAAAAATAGGAAATATAATTCTGTTACATAACATATCATAAATATTACCATTTTTATTTTTTATTAAAAAACCTAATTTAACTAAAAAAAAAATTTTTTCTTCATCTAAAAAATTTAATAAATTAGAAGAAGAATAACCTATAAAAAATTTTTCAATTATTTCAATATTTAAATTTCTATTTAAAATAAAATTTTTAATAAAATTTAATTTTATATTTTTTAATAAAATATTATTATATACTTTTGCTAAATAATACGTTAATCGATAATATTTTTTTTTTTTTTTAAAAAACTTATTATTTTTAATATCTTTATTAAAAATTAATTTAACACCATTAAAATTAGCTAATTCTTTAATACTTTCTAAAAAATCAATATTATAAAATTTCATCAAAAAATCTATAGAACTTCCATAAATTTTACAACCAAAACAATAAAAAAATTTTTTTTCTTCATTAACAATAAAAGAAGGGTTTTTTTCTTCATGAAAAGGACAACGACATTTATATGTCGTTCCAATTTTTTTTAACTCAATTTTTGAAGATATTAATTTAACAATATCAGTAGATAATAATAAATTATTTATAAAAAATTTAGATATATATACCATATATATTTAAGAAATAAAAAAAATCTTAAATTACTTAAATTTATAATTAAATTTTACATTTTTATCTTTATATTTTTTTTTCATATATCTTTTTATAGCTGATGCTTTAGCTCTTTTTTTTCTAGCAGATGGTTTTTCGTAAAATTCTCTTTTACGAATTTCAGTTAAAATCCCAGATTTTTCACAAGATCTTTTAAATCTACGTAAAGCAACATCAAAAGGTTCATTATCTCTAATTTTAATTAAAGGCATAATATATTCTTCCAAAAAATATTTTATATAATAAAAACTAAATATATAATTTAATTATAACATTAATAATAAAAAATAAAAAAATGATTATATTAGGAATAGAAACATCCTGTGATGAAACAGGAATATGTTTATATGAAAAAAAAAAAGGAATTATATCTAATAAAATATATAGCCAATCTAAAATACATTCTTTATATGGTGGAATAGTTCCAACTATAGCATCAAGAAATCATTCAAAAAAAATTATTCTTTTAATAAAAAAAATTATTGAAGAAAAAAAAATAAATTTTAAATATATCAATGCTATAGCATTTACTGCTGGACCAGGATTACCAAATTCTCTATTAATAGGAGCAACAATAGCAAAAACATTAAGTTTAGTATATAAAAAACCTTCAATACCTATAAATCATATAGAAGGACATATAATGTCTGTATTTTTATCTAAAAAAAAAAAACCTAATTTCCCTTTTATTTCTTTAATAACATCAGGAGCTCACACTTTTTTAATAATAGTAAAAAATTATGGAAAATATAAAATTATAGGACATGCATTAGATGATTCAGCAGGAGAAGTATTTGATAAAATAGGAAATTTAATTGGTTTAAAATATCCTGGAGGAAAAAAAATATCTAAACTAGCTAAATATGGTAAAAAAAATTTTAATTTCCCTAAACCTATGATAAATAAAAATAATTTTAACTTTAGTTTTTCTGGATTAAAAACTCATGTATCTTATTTTATAAAAAAAAATAAAAAAAAAATAAATCAATATCAATTTAAATGTGATATATGTTTATCTTTAGAAGAATCTATAACTGAAATATTAGTATATAAATCTAATAAAGCATTAAAAAAATTTAATATTAAAAATATTTCTATAGTAGGAGGTGTAAGTGCAAATAATAGATTAAGAAAAAAAATGACTAAAATGGCTAAAAAAAACAAAATAAAAATATTTTTTACTAAAAAAAAATTATGTACTGATAATGCAGCTATGATAGCTTATACAGGATTAATAAAATTTAAAAAAAAAAAAAAATATAAAAATATAAAAATTAATATAAAACCTAGATGAAATATAAATAAAAAATTTTAATAATAACTAAAATATTTTTCTTTTAAAAAAAAAAATATTTTTCTTAAACGTAAATTATAAATTTCTTTGCTTATATTTGTACCAGAAAATCCAAATTTAATAATATATTTATTTTTAATACAATTAGTAATATAAAATATATCTAAAAAATATTTATCTAAAAATAAAAATAAATTTTTATTTCTAAAAGGCAAAATTTTAAAAATATTTATAATTTTTAAAAAATCATATAAAATATATTTTCTACGTCATATATCTATTTTATATAATAAATTTAAAATAAATTTAATAAAATTATTATTTTTATTAAAAAAATAAATTTCAAATAAAAATATATACACAAATTTAAATATTAAAAAAAATTTTTTAGGTATACATAATCTTTTACAAAAATTTTTTATTTTATTTAAAATAATATCTTTATTTAAAAAATAATTTTTAGAAAAAATAGTTTCATAAAAAAAAAAACAAAAAAAAATAAAATTTATTTTTAAACCATATTTAAAAAAAAACAATCTATTAGATAATAAATAAAAATAATTTAATAACTTTTTATTACTAAATAAAAAAATAATCTCAGGGAAAATAGAATCTAAAGCCTTACACTTATTTAAAACATAAAAATATCAAAAAATATTATAATTTTTAAAAACTTTTTTAGTTTCTATCCAAATTCTCTCCGAACTTAAATATAATAATTCACCAGAATTAGATATTCTAGTCATTAACAATAAAGTTTTAGGATAAATAGAAAATTTAAATTTTAAAAAACGAGAATAAAATCTAGCTACTCTAAATACTCTTAATGGGTCATCAGAAAAATAACATGAAATATGTCTTATTACTCTATTTTTAATATCTTTTATACCATTAAAAGGATCATAATAATGATTATATTTATCTAAAGCAATAGAATTAATAGTTAAATCTCTACGAAATAAATCTTCTTCTAAAGTAATTTTTTTAGAAAAATTACATATAAATCCATTATATCCAAAACCATTCTTTTTTTCTGTACGAGCTAAAGCATATTCTTCTTTAGTTATAGGATGTAAAAAAACAGGAAAGTAATTACCCACAGGTATAAAACCTAAATTAACCATCTCTTTATATGTTGCACCCACAACTACTCAATCTCTATCTCTAATATTTATACCTAATAGTTTATCTCTAACAGCACCACCAACAAGATAATATTTCATTTTTTAAAATATTAATTTTTTATAAAAATTAAATCTAATATACTTTTATTAATTAAATTATTTTCTATTTCTCTTAAAGCTAAAATAGTAGGTTTATCATTTTTAGAACTATCTAAAACAGTATCTTTTGAAAAAAATTGTATTTGTCTAGCTCTATAAGAAGCTATTAATACTAAATCAAACCTATTACCTATCTTTTCTACACATTTTTGAATATTTAAATAAACCATATTTTATTTACCTATCATTATTAATATTTTTTTTTAAATAAATTATTTATTATAGATTTATCTATACGTAAAAATAATTTCTTATATTTTGATATTTTATGATTAAACATAGGAATATTAAAATTTTTAAAATTTAATTTTATTCTTAAAAATTTCTCAATTTTATTAAATAAATTCGGCACTATAGGAGCTAAATAAATAGAAATAACTTTAAAAATGTTTATAATTGTAGTAGAAAAATTATGTAACTTTTTCAAATTATTATTTGTAGCTAATAATCAAGGTTTTTTATTATTAATATATTTATTTAATAAATCAAGCATATTATTAATTTCATATAAAACTTTTTTATAATTAAAATTTAAAAAATAATTATTTATTAAATTAAATTTATTAACAAAATAATAATAAAAATCATTATCAGACATTTTATTTGATAAAATATTATTAAAATATAATTCAATAAATTTACATATTCTAGATGGTATATTAACAAATTTATTAACAATTTCTGAATTAACAACACCTACAAAATCATTTAAACATAAATTAATATCATTTATCTTTAAAGATAATTTAGTAGCAAAATAATATCTTAAACTATCTGAATCTAAAAATTTTAATCATGTCTCTGTACTAATAAAATTATTAAAAGATTTAGACATTTTTTTTCCATTAACTAAAATATGACCATGAACAATTAAACCTGTAGGTTTTTTAAAATCTAAAATATCTAAAATTATTGGTCATAATAAACCATGAAAATATAATACATCTTTACCTATAAAATTATATATATAAAAATTATTATTTATACCTCAAAAACTATCAAAAAAATTAAAATTATTTTTTTTACAATAATATTTAAAACTACTAATATAACCTAAAAGTGCATCAAATCATACATAAAAATATTTATTTTTAATATAATCTCTAGGAATTTTAAAACCAAAATAAGGATAATCACGAGAAATATTTCAATTAATTAATTTTTTTTTTAATCAAAATAATAATTGATTCTTAACTTCATCTTGCAAATAACTATAAGAAATTCATTCTTTAATTTTATTTTTAAAAGAATTAATTTTAATAAATAAATGTAATGACTCTTTTAAAATAGGTTTTTTTTTTGATAAAATAGATATAGGATTAATTAAATCACAAGAATTATAAATATTATTACATCTTTGACAATAATCTCCATATTGATTTTTTTCTTTACATATAGGACAAATACCTAATAAATATCTATCTGGTAAAAATATATTTTTATGTATATCATAAAACTGCATAATTTTTTTCTTAATTAATAAATTTTTAGACTTAATTTTATCTAATAATAATAAAGAAAAAAAATAATTTTCTTTACTATGAGTAGTATAGTAAATATCATGCAATATATTAAAATTTATAAATTGTTTTTTATGATAGTTAAAATTATTTTTTATCATTAAAAAAGGATCTATATTTAACTCATTAGATTTCAACATTATAGCAGTACCATGAGAATCATCAGCACAAATAAAATAAACATTATTTTCTAAAAATCTATTATATCTAACTCATATATCTGCTTGTATATGCTCTAAAATATGTCCTAAATGTATAAAACCATTAGAATAAGGTAAAGCACAAGTAACTAATATATTTTTCATATTTTTTTTTAATTATAATCGGCGAGAGAGGATTTGAACCTCCGACCCACTAGTCCCAAACCAGTTGCGCTACCAAACTGCGCCACTCACCGAAAGGTGGTTAATGGGATTTGAACCCATGACTCCCGGAACCACAATCCAGAGCTCTACCAACTGAGCTATAACCACCAATATGTATAATTATAACAATATTTTAAAATATTTAAATATAAAATATATATATATTTAATAATCTTTTAATTACTATTTTTCATCATTTTAAAAAAATCACTATTAGTTTTAGTCATAGATAATTTTTTAATTAAAAATTCCATAGCATCTATTTCATTCATAGGTTGAATAATCCTTCTTAATATTCATATTTTTTGTAATTCTTCTAAAGAAGTTAATAACTCTTCTTTTCTAGTTCCTGATCTATTATAATCAATAGCAGGAAATATTCTTTTTTCAGCTATTTTACGAGATAAATGTAACTCCATATTTCCTGTTCCTTTAAATTCTTCATATATAACTTCATCCATCTTAGAACCAGTATCTATTAATGCTGTAGCTATAATTGTCAAACTACCTCCTTCTTTGACATTTCTAGCTGCTCCAAAAAATCTTTTAGGACGATGTAAAGCATTAGCATCTATTCCACCAGTTAAAATTTTTCCAGAAGTAGGAATAACAGTATTATAAGCACGAGCTAATCTAGTAATAGAATCCAACAAAATAATTACATCTCTTTTGTGTTCTACTAATCTTTTAGCTTTTTCTATTACCATCTCAGAAACTTGAATATGTCTTAAAGATGGTTCATCAAAAGTAGAAGCTATCACTTCTCCTTTAACTAAACGATACATTTCTGTAACTTCTTCTGGTCTTTCATCTATTAAAAGAACTATAAGAACACATTGTGGATAATTATAACTAATACTTTGTGCAATATTTTGAAGTAAAATAGTTTTACCTGCTTTAGGAGGAGCAACAATTAAACCTCTTTGTCCTCTACCTATTGGAGAGGCTAAATCTAAAACACGAGAAGTTATATCATTAGGAGATCCATTACCAATTTCCATATATAAACGACAATTGGTATGTAAAGGAGTTAAATTTTCAAACAATATCTTATTTTTAGAATTCTCTGGTTTATCATAATTAACTTTATTTATTTTTAATAAAGCAAAATAACGTTCTGTTTCTTTAGGAGGACGTATTTTACCAGAAATAGTATCTCCTGTTCTTAAATTAAATCTACGTATTTGACTAGGAGAAACATAGATATCATCAGGACCTGCTAAATATGAACTACCAGAAGATCTTAAAAAACCAAAACCATCTTGTAAAATTTCTAAAACACCTTGACCAAAAATATCTTCTCCACTTTTAGAGTGTTGTTTTAAAATAGAAAATATTATATCTTGTTTACGCATTCTAGCAAAATTTTCTAACCCTATTTTTTCTCCAAGAATAATCAATTTAGAAACTGATATATTTTTTAGATGAGTAAGATTCATAAAATATTAAATTATTAAATATTTATTGAGGAAAAATTAAGAAAAATAAAATTAATTTACTTTATGAGATTTTAAAAATTCAATTAAATCAGATTTAGTTAAAAATCCTACTTTACTAGATAAAACAATACCATTATAAAATAATATTATAGTAGGAATACTTTTAATATTATATTTATCTTGAAAAAAACTAGAACTTTCTATATTTACTTTAACAAATTTTATTTTTTTATAAAAATCTTTATAAACATCATTTAATATTTTACTAAATAATTTACAAGGATTACATCAACTAGCTCAAAAATCAACTAAAACATATCCATTATAATTTAAAACTTCTTTTTTAAAAGAATTATTATCAATATTTAAAATATTTTCATTCATATAAAACTCCTGAACAACTAATAATTATTAATATTATATTACTACATTTCTTTAAAAACATAAATATTTAAATAAAATAGATTAAATAATAAACATAAACTTAAATTTTAATTTTAATATATCTAATAATATAATTATAATAATTAATATTATTATTTAAAATTTATGCTAAATATATTTAAGTTAAAAAAAAAAGGTTTAGTAAAACTTAATATATACAAAAAAAAAAAAACTATTAAAATTACTAATTATATATGAGCAGATTTAATTGATCCTTCCATAGAAGAAAGAAAATATGTTCTTAATATATTAGGTCAAAAAATAATTCAAAAACCAAAATTATTTAACATAGAATCATCAGCTAGATTTTATAAAGATAAAGATGGATTACATGTACATTCATTTTTTTTTTACAAAAATTCTAATAATATAATTAATAATTCTACAGTAGCATTTACTATTAAAAACAATAAGCTTTATTCTCTTAGAGAAAGAGAACTACCAGCATTTCGTTTTTATAGAATAAAAACTAAAAATAGAATATTAATTCATTGTAATCCATATGAATTATTATTAAATTTATTTGAAATAAAAATTGAACAATTAGCTAACGAAATAGAAAATATTTATAAAGATTTAGAATATTTAACTCAAATAATATTAAGAGATCAAAATAATCAAGAATTTAATAGATCTATATCTGAACTATCTATAAAAGAAGATACAACATCAAAAATAAGAATATGTTTAACAGATACCAAAAGAGCATTAAATTTCTTAATGAGAAAATCTATATTAAAAAATTTACAAAAAGAACAAGCTAAAGAAATTATTAGAGATATAGAATCATTATTACCTCATAATGAATCTATATTTCAAAAAATAAATTTTTTAATACAATCATCTATAGAATTTTTAAATATAGAACAAAACCGTATAATTAAAATATTTTCATTAATATCAGTAATATTTTTACCTCCTGCATTAATTTCATCTTCATATGGTATGAACTTTAAATATATGCCAGAATTACATTGAAAATATGGATATTCAATTACAATTATTGGAATGTTCTCATTAAGTTTAATATCATATCTATATTTTAAAATTAAAAAATGATTATAAATATATAAAATTTTGAAAATAACTTTAAAAATAATATAATAACTATTAAATAATACATAATTTTCAAAAGGATAAAAATGATAATATTTAGTAAATTTAATATAGGACAACAAGTAAGACATAAACTACTAGGTTTTTTGGGTGTAATAGTAGATATAGATTATAAATATAGTGTCAAAGAATTAAATTTAAAGAAAACAATAAATAATACTTTTAAAAAAACACCATGATATCATGTAATAATGGAAGATGATAATGGATATCCTATACATATTTATTTATCTGAAGATCAACTATTATGAGAAAATCAAAAAGAACATCCAGATCAATTATTATTAGATAATTTATCATATTCAATAAAAAAACAATTTAAAAAACCAAAATTAAGAAATTAATATGAAAATATTAGGTTTAGGAATAGATATAATTTCTATAAATAGATTTAAAAAAATGTCAAAAACATTTATTAAAAAATTATCAAAAAGAATTTTAACAAAATTAGAATATAAAGAATATAAAAAAAAAAAAAATAAAATATCATTTTTAAGTAAAAAATTTGCTGCAAAAGAAGCAGCAGCAAAAGCTTTAGGGATAGGAATTAAAAAGGGAATATATTTTAGTGATTTCGAAATTTTTCATAATAAAGACGGAAAACCAAAAATAAATTTTCTAAATCGTGCTTTATTTTTTTTAACAAAAAAAAAAGCAAAAAAAATTAATATTAGTATTTCAGATGAAAAAAAATATACAATAGCAATTGTTATAATAGAATAAAATTTACATTGAATAAAGTCATTCAATTTCCTTAAATCATAAAGAACTATTTTTAGTTTCTAATATTAAAGGAATATTATTAAATAAATTTATTTTCATAATTCAATAAAAAATAATATTACCAATGAAACTATTTTTTATAGAATCATGTTTGTCTTTTCTACTAAAAAAATCATATTTACTTCCATTTAAATGAATTAACTTCAAATAATTAAATCCTATTATTTTATGAAAATTTAAAAAAAAAGATTTACACAAAGAAAAACTTCTTAAATCATATCCTGCAGAAAAAGAATGACAAATATCTATACACACTCCTATACGTAATTTATTTTCAATATTAGAAATAATATAAGATATATGTTTAAAAGAATATCCTATAGATGTACCTTGCCCTGAACTATTCTCTATTAATAAAGTAACATTTTTAGTTTTACTAATTACATAATTAATAGAATTAATAATAATTTTAATACATTTAAATTTAGAAATTTTATTTAAATGAAAACCAAGATGAAAAACAATATATTTTATTCCTAAAGAATTACAATAATTAATTTCTTTAATTAATATATTTCTATATATATATAATTTTTTTTTAATATAATGACCTAAATTAATTATAAAACTGCTATGAGCATAAATATAATTTATATTAATAAAATTATTATTTAAAAAAAATAATATTTTATTAATTTTTTTTTTCAATAAAATATTTTTCTTTCATAATCAAAATGGATAAATTAAAAAAGAAAAAACATTTATTCCAAAATATTTTATAAAATAAAAAATTTTTTTTAATTTAAGTTTATTAATATAAATACCAACTTTTTTAGATCTAATTTTTAAATTAGTATTCATATATATATTATATGTTAATATAACTAATAATTACTAATTTAAAATAATTAATTTAAAATGAAAAATATATTATTAAAAGTAAAATATAAAATAAATAAAGGATCTAAATATAACAGGAAAATAAGAAGAAAAAATATTATACCAGCTATAATATACGGAAATAATAGAAAAAATTTAATGATATTATTAAAACATGATTATATATATAGTATTATTAATAAATATAAAAAAGAAAATAAAGATATTATTTTAAATTTAAAATTAAAAAATAAAATTATTAAAACTAAAATAAAATTAATACAACAACATCCATTTAAAAATAAAATATTACATATAGACTTTATGTATATATAAAAAATTGGGTTGTACAGGATTCGAACCTGTGACCAATTGATTAAAAGTCAACTGCTCTACCTCTGAGCTAACAACCCATGTAAATAAATTAATAAAATAATTTTAAACAAAACTATATAATATATTAATATAATTTAATATCAAAAACAATGAAAAAAATTAAAATATTTAAAATACATAAAAATGTATCAACACCTAAATATATGACTAAAGGTTCATCAGGTTTAGATATAAAAGCATATTTAGAAAAAGAAATAATTTTACATCCTTCAAAAATAAAATTAATTCCTACAGGAATAAAAATATTTATAGAAGATAAAAATATTACAGGAATAATATTTCCTAGATCAGGTTTAGGACATAAAAATGGAATAATATTAGGTAATACTAATGGTATTATAGACTCAGATTATCAAGGTGAAATAATGATTTCTTTATGAAATAGAAGTAACATATCTTTCAAAATTAAAAATAAATCTAGGATAGCACAAATAATATTTTTTCCAATTAAAAAAATAAATTTTGATATAGTAAAAAAATTTAACAAAAAAACTAAAAGAAATAAATTTGGATTCGGACATACAGGTATTTAAAAAATAAATTTAAATTTTTAAAATAAATATGTCTATAAAAAAAAAAATTAGCCAATTAATTAAAAAGAATAAAAAATTTTTAATAGGTTTTAGTGGAGGTATAGATTCTACAGTATTATTATATGAATTATACAAACAATCACTAAAAAAAAAAATTCATATAAGAGCAATATATATAAATCACAATATCAATACTTTATCTACTATATGATCTAAACATTGTAAAAAAATATGTAAAAAATTAAATATAAAATTAATTATAAAAAAAATAAATAAAAAATTTAAAAAAAATATTTTATCTTCATTAAGAAAAGAAAGATATAAAATATATAAAAAATGTTTATTAAAAAAAGAAATTATATTAACCGCACATCATAAAAATGATCAATGTGAAACATTTTTTTTATCTTTAAAAAGAGGTAGTGGACCAAAAGGTTTATCTGGAATAAAAAAAAAAATTAAATTAAATAATAAAATTATAATTTATAGACCTTTATTAAAAATTAGTAAAAAAAAAATAAAAAAATATGCTTTAGAAAATAAATTATCTTGAATTGAAGATGATAATAATAAAAATATTAATTTAGATAGAAATTTTTTAAGATTAATAATAATTAAAAAATTAATTAAAAGATGACCATATTTTTTATCTTCAGTATATAGAAGCTCAAAAATATGTTTTAAACAAGAAGAATTATTATATAAATTTTTAAAAAAAAAAATCAAAAAAAATATCACATCAAAAAATTATTTAAATATAAAAAATTTATTAAAATATAAAAAAATAGAAAAATTTTTAATTACTAGAAAATGAATTGAATTAAATAAAAAACAAATGATTTCATATCATTTAATAAATGAAATGTGAAAAAAAATAGATATTCTAAAAAAAAAAACATATTTTACTTTATATTTTAAAAAATTTTTAATTCATAAATATAAAAATTTTTTATATTTAACTAAAAAATATAAAAATAAAATTACAAAACTATTAATATGAAAAAATACTGATAAAAATTTTTATTTGCCTAATAAAAATGGATATCTTTATATAAAAAAAAATAAATTTCATAAAAATAATAAAAATTTAGTTAGAAAAAATAATATAAATGAATCTATTTATATAAAATTTGGTATTAAAAATAAAATTAAAATTAAAGGTAAAAAAAAACAAAAAATAAAAAAAATATGACAAAAAAATAAGATTTTTCCATGAAAAAGAAATATTATGCCTATAATATTTTATAATGAAAATCCTATTTTATGTCCAAATATATTTAAAACAGAAAATGGTGAACCACAAGAAAAAAAATCATGAATAATAAAATGAAAAAAATAATTTATTTATATTTAATTAATAAATAATTTATAATATCATTAACATTAAAATATTTTTTTATTTTATTTAATCTATCTTGAAACTCTACTAAACCTATACTTAACATTTTATTACTTAATATTAATAAATGAGGAATACCTATTAAATTTAAATCAGTAATCATTTCACCAACATATAATTTTCTATCATCTATTAAAACATTAATATTATTTGAAACTAAAAAATTATATATTTTCATAGAAGTTTTATAAACTATATCAAATTTATACATATTAACAGGTAATATACCTAACTTAAAGTTAGCAACAGATAAAGGTCATATAATTCCATTATTATCATGATAATGTTCAACCAAACAAGAAACTATTCTTGTTAAACCTAATCCATAACAACCCATAAATATATTATCAATAGAAAAATTTTTATTTGCAAATATAGAAGAATAATAATTTCCTAATTTAAAAATATGACCTATTTCAGTAGATTTATTTTTCTTAATATTATTAAATTTTGAAGTATTTAAATAAAAATTAAAATTTTTACATATATCATAAAAACCACTAACATTAATATTTACAAATCAATTAATATTAATATAAAAAAAATTATTCTTATTAGAACCTACAGTAAAATTTTTAATATTAATAATAGAATAATCAGCAATAATTTTATAATTTAAAAAAGGACCTAAAAAAAATGATTTTATTTTAAATTTATTTATAATTTTTTCTTTTTTTCAAAAAATAATTTTTTTTACAAAAGGATATATTTTATATAATTTATATATATCTATATTTTTATTTAAAGGAATTAAAATTAATAAAAAAAAATTTTTTTTATCTTCTATAAATTCAATTAAATAAGTTTTGATAAAATTTTTAACCAATAAAAAATTTTTTAATTTTGAATAATTATTTAATTTTTTTGTATCAAATAATTTCATAATTTTAAAACTATTATTTTTATAATTTATAAAACCATTTTTAATAAATTTATTATTATAATGTGAATAACAAAAATAATTTTTATTTTCATTAATTAAATTTTTACTTTCACCATAATTAGAAAAAACATGAAATTCATGAGATAAAAAACCTTTCATATTACCACAATTAGCTTCTTTGTAAAAAAAATTTAAACCAATTTCATTTAATATATATTTATATATTTTAAATATTTTAAAATAAATTTTATTTAAACAATTTAATGAATTATGAAAAGAATAAGAATCTTTCATATAAAATTCACGTAATCTAAGTATTCCTAACTTAGGTCTAATTTCATCTCTAAATTTTTTTTGTATTTGGTAAAAAATTTTAGGAAAAGAATTAAAATTAATATTTTCATTACAAATTAATTGTGTAATAACTTCTTCATGAGTAGGAGAAATAACGAATAATTTATTATTTCTATCATATAATTTAAATAATTCTTTTCCATATTCTGATAATCTTTTGCTTTTATCTCATATATAAGAAGGTTGTATTATAGGCATATTAATTTCTATAGCATTAATTTTATTAAAATATTTTTTAATAATATTAATAATATTATTAATAATTTTAATACCATTTGGTAATCATATATATATTCCAGAAGATAATTTACGTATTAATCCACCTTTAATCATTAAATTATATACAATATTATATTTATCATTTAATATAATATTTTTAGAAGTAAATAAAGAATATAGTGTTGTTTTCATATATATTATTAAAATTTTAATTTTTATTTAATTATTAGATTATGCTATTTCTCCTAAATAATTTCCTCCCAATAAATGCATATGTAAATAAAATATTTTTTGTCCAGCGTACTTATTGCAATTAATTACTAATCTATAACCTTTTTTATGAATACATTTTTTTTTTGCTATTTTAGATGCAATAAATAACATTTTGCCTAAAAGAAAAATATGTTTCTTTTTAATATAATTCATACTTTTTATATATATATTAGGTATTAATAAAATATGCAATAAAGCTTTAGGATTTTTATCATAAAAAACAGTTATATCTTTATCTTTATAAATAATATCAGTATTTATTTCACCAGAAATAATTTTTTTAAATATATTTTTATTCATAAATTACATTAAGTTAATTATATATATTAATATTATATAAATTTTTTCTAAAAAAAAAATATTATAAATATTAATAGTGACTTTAAAAATTAAATTTGTTATACTTATTTTTAATAAGTAATATATATGTATAGGTCTATAGCTCAGAGGAAGAGCACACCCCTGATAAGGGTGAGGTCAGTGGTTCAAATCCGCTTAGACCTAAATTTAGGGGCATAGTTCAACTTGGTAGAATAATGGTCTCCAAAATCATAGATTAAGGTTCAAATCCTTATGCCTCTGTAAAATAAAATCACTTAAAATATTAAATTATTTTTTAAAAATAATTAATAAAATTTAAAAATTTTTAAAAATTAATTTAATTATTACATTTAAATTAATATTACAAATTAATATTATATATTATTATCTGGAACAAAAACATAACCTAATCCTCAAACAGTTTGTATATATCTTGGTTTTACAGAATTTTTTTCTATTAAACGACGTAATCTAGAAATTTGAACATCTATAGATCTTTCTATAGCATTGTATTCTTTACCTCTAGCTAAAAACATAAGTTTTTCTCTAGATAAAGGTTTTTTAGCATTATGAATTAATACTTTTAAAATAGAAAATTCACTACTAGTTAAAAAAATTTTTTTATTATTTTTAAACATTTCTCGAGTAATTAAATTTAATTTACAATCACCAAATTTAACTATAATTTCTTCTTTAAATAAAGATATATTTGATGTTTCATAAGATTGACGTCTTAATAAAGATCTTATACGAGCTAATAATTCTCTAGGATTAAATGGTTTAGAAATATAATCATCAGCTCCTATTTCTAAACCAATTACACGATCTATATCGTCAGTTTTTGCTGTTACCATAATTATAGGAATAAAATTACCTTCACTACGTAATCTTTTACATACCGATAAACCATCTTCACCAGGTAAAACTAAATCTAATATAATTAGATGAAATATTTCTCTAATTAATAATCTTTGCATTTGTATAGAATTTATTACATTTTTAACATAAAAATTATATTTATTTAAATAATTTTTTAAAATAGATATTAATTCTATATCATCATCAACAATTAAAATTTTCTTACTTTTTAACATAAAAACTCCTTAAATTTATATACATAAATATATATATTAATTATAAAAAATAAAATATTTAATTATTTATTAATTAATAAAAATTATACTATGAAAAAATTTTTTATTTAATAAAAAATAAAAATTTAATAATATAATTTATGTAATTATTTTACACGAGATTTATAAATAAAAAACTTAGAATCAATTTTAATTAAATTACCAACATTAATAAAATTAGGAACTTTAATTTTTATACCAGTAATTAATTTAACATATCTAAAATTAGAAATAGAATTACATTTTTTATTATCATATACTTTAACAACTTTTAAATTAATATATTTAGGAAATATAACTCTAATAGGATTTTTATTTCAAAAAACAATATTATAAACATTATTTTTATATATTAAATATATATATTTTTTAATTAAATTTTTAGATAAAAAAATTTGATTAAAATTATATTTATTTAAAAAATATCAATTATTTTTATAATTATATATATATATATAATTATCTATATAAATATCAGCTTTCTTTATTTTAGAAAAAAATTTAAATGTTTTAATAATTAATTTATTAGTAATTCAATTTCTTATTTTAGTACGTATAAATTTATGTCCTTTACCTGGTTTTATAAAATCAACAAATTCTATTTTATAAGGTTCATTTAAATAAATAATATTATTACCTATAAAAAAAATATCTTTTGGATTCATAATTTTAAATAAATAAATTAAAAAAAAATACAAATTATATTATAATAAATAAACTATATTTTTAAAACAATTTTTAATTAATTTAAAAAATATTTAAAATTATGAAATACAATATAGAAAAAAATCCTAAAAATTATCATATTAATAACGAATGTTTAGTTATAGGAATATATGAAAATACTAATATTGAAAATAAATTTTTAAATCTAAATTTAATTACTAAAGAAATAAAAAAATATAATTTTAAAGGTAAAATAAATACTTATTTAAATATAAAAAATATAAACACAAAAAAAAAAGAAGACTACATATTAATAGGATGTGGAAAAAAAGAATCCTTTAACAAAGAAAAATTTAAAAAAATTATAAAATATTCTATTTTAATTATAGAACAACATAATTATAAAAATATAGCATATTCTTTAAATAATTTATCTTCAGAAAAAACAAATCGAAAAATATTTTATATCATAAAAATTTTTGAAGAAAAAAAATATTATTTTAATAAATTTAAAAAAAAAAAAAACAACAATAAAAGAAATATAAACATAAATTTTATAATTTATGATAAAAAAGAACATCATTTAATAAAAGATTATATAAAAAAATATCTTATTATATTTAAAGGAATTAAAATATCTAAAGATCTCTGCAATACTCCTCCAAATATATGTAATTCTAAATATATATTAAATATAATTAAAAAAAAATTTAGAAATTTAAGTATTAAAATATCTTATTTAAATAAAAAGAAAATATCTTCTCTTAATATGAATGCATATTTAAGTGTAAATAAAGGTTCATGTAATGAACCTTTAATAATCAAATTAAAATATTTAAATAACATAAAAAATAAAAAACCAATTATCTTAATAGGAAAAGGTGTAACTTTTGATTCTGGAGGTATATCGTTAAAACCATCATGCAATATGCATAAAATGAAATATGATATGTCTGGAGCAGCATCAATATATGGAATAATATATATTATTTCAAAATTAAAACTTAAAATAAATGTTATTGGAATATTAGCATGTGCTGAAAATATGTTAGATAAATATTCTACTAAACCAGGAGATGTTGTAAAAACATTATCTAAAAAAACAGTAGAAATCATAAATACTGATGCTGAAGGAAGATTATTATTATGTGATTTATTAACTTATGTTAATAAATTTAAACCTAATATTGTTATAGATATTGCTACTTTAACTGGATCATGTTCTATAGCATTAGGAAATAAAATAAATGGATTAATAACTAATAATAAAAAATTATCATATTATTTATTAAAATCAAGTATAGAAACAGAAGAATATATGCATGAATTACCATTATTTAAAAAATATAAAAAATATTTAAAATCTAATATAGCAGATATAAAAAATTGTACTAATAGTCCTTATGGAGGTACTATAATTGCAGCATGTTTTTTATCTTATTTTGTAAAAAAATATAAATGAGCACATATAGATATAGCTGGAACAGCTTATAATGATAAAGGTTCTACTGGTCAACCAATAAATATTATTACTAAATTTTTAATAAATTTTGCTAAAAAAAAAAATAAAAATGGACAAAAAAATTAATTTAAATAATAAAGAATATAAAATATATTCTTATTGAGAAAAAAAGAAATTATTTAAACCTAAAAATAAAAATTATAAAAAAAAAATATTTTCTATAATAATGCCTCCTCCTAATATTACCGGATGTTTACATATAGGTCATGCATTTCAACAAACTATTATGGACATAATAGTAAGATTTAAAAGAATGTCTGGTTATAATACATTATGATTAATGGGTACAGATCATGCAGGTATATCTACACAAATAATAGTAGAAAATTTTATAAAAAAAAAAAATAGTAAAATATCAAAAAAAAAAATAATAAAAGAAATATGAAAATGAAAATATAAATATGAAAAAAAAATCTACAAACAAACTAAATTATTAGGTAGTTCTGTTGACTGAACTAAAACATGTTTTTCTTTAGACAAAAATTTTAATATTGCTGTACAAAAAACTTTTATATATTTATATAAAAAAAAATTAATTTATAAAAATAAAAAAGCTATTTATTGAGATAAAAAAATTAAATCTGTATTATCTGATTTAGAAATTAATAAAAAAAAAAAAATAAAAAAATATTTCTATATAAAATTTAAATTTTTTAAATTAAATAAATATTTAGTAATAAAAACAACTAAACCAGAAATAATTATAGGAATGACTGCTTTAGCAGTAAAGCACAAAAACATTAATTTAACTAAAAAATATTTAATAAATCCATTAACTAATAATAAAATTAAAATAATTTATGATAAAAATATATTTTTTTCAAAAAAAAAAAAATATACTAAAATTATTCCGGGACATAAAATAAATAATTTAAATTTATGTAAAAAATTTAATTTAAAAATAATAAATATTTATAATTTAGATGGATCATTAAAAAAAAAACCAGATATATGAAACTATAAATGAAATAAAAAAAAAAAAAATATAAATATTTCTAAAATATTAAATTTAAATAATTTAAATATAAAAATTGCAAGAAAAAAAATTATAAATTTATTAAAATATAAAAAAATATTATTAAAAATAAAAAAAAAAAAAACAAAAGTTTTTTATAGTAATAAAACTAATTCTATACCAATAATAATAATTACAAATCAATGATATTTAAAAACCTCTATTTTAGCAAAAAAAGCTATTAAATTAGTAAAGAAAAAAAAAATTACTTTTATACCTTCAAAATATAAAAAATTATTTTTTAGATGAATGGAAAATATACAAGACTGATGTATATCTAGACAAATATATTGAGGACATAAAATACCTATTTGATATGATAAAAGTAATAATATATATGTAGGTGTAAACAAAAAAAAAATTATTTCTAAATACAATGTTAAAAAAATTAAACAAGATAAAAATGTATTAGATACATGATTTTCTTCTTCTATATGAACTTTTACATCATTAGGTTGACCCAAAAAAAATTTTTTTTTAAAAAAATTTCATCCTATTAGTTTAATAGTAAGTGGTTTCGATATAATTTTTTTTTGAATATCAAGAATGATTATGATGACTTCTTATATTTTAAAAGATAAATATAATAAAAATATCAAAATACCATTTAAAAAAGTGTTTTTGACTGGATTAATTAGAGATGAAAATGGAAAAAAAATGTCAAAATCTATAGGAAATGTCATTGATCCCAAAGATATTATTTATGGTATTAAATTAAATAAATTAATTAAAAAAAGAATTAAAAATGTAATAAAAAAAAATTTAATTAAAAAAATTATTAAAGATACTAAAAAAAATTTTCCTAAAGGAATAAAACCATATGGAGTTGATATTCTTAGACATACTTTATGTTCTATATCTAATTCTAAATTAGAAATAAATTTTAATACTAAACAATTAAATTATAGTTATAATTATTGCAATAAAATATGAAATGCATATAGATTTATTATTTGTTATTTTAAAAAAGTAAAATTTTTTATTAAAAATAAAAATATTAATATTAATAATTTAAGTTTAATAGAAAACTGAATTTTATATAATTTAAATAAATTAATATCAAAATTTAAATTTTGTATAAAAAATTTTAGATTTGATTTATTAAACCAAAAAATATTTCAATTTATTAAAAATTATTTTTGTGATTGATATATAGAAATAAATAAAATTATTATTAAAAAAAAAAAATTTACCACTACAAATAAATTAGTTTTAATTTATATTTCAGAAAATTTTTTAAAAATAATACATCCTATTATTCCATTTATGACAGAATATTTATGAAATAAATTAAAAAAATTTAATAATAAAAAATATTCTATTATGACTGAAAATTTTCCTAAAGAAAAAAAAATTTTTAATAATAAAAGAAAAAAAAATATTTTTAATAAAATACAAAAAATTATCATTTTTATTAGAAAAATTAATAAAAAAAAAATCAATAAAAAAATTAATCTAATAATTTTAGATTTAAATTTAAATAATAAATATATTTTTATAAAAAATATTTATTTATTTAAATTAGTAAATATTAATAAAATATTTTTTTTTCAAACTAAAAACTTTAATAAATCAAAATATAAGTATAAAATAATAAATTTATTAAAAGAAAAAATTATAGGAAAAATAAAAATTATATATTTTATAACTTAAGCGAATAACGGGATTCGAACCCGTATTTTTAGCTTGGAAGGCTAAAATAATAACCATTATATGATATTCGCTTTAAATATGAAAAATAAAAAAAAATAATGGTGGGAGAAGGATTCGAACCTTCGAAGTCTATGACAACAAATTTACAGTCTGTCCCCTTTAACCACTCAGGAATCCCACCAAATTAATTTAAAATGCCGGTTACCGGAATCGAACTGGTGACCTACTGATTACAAGTCAGTTGCTCTACCTGCTGAGCTAAACCGGCTTTATGGAGTTAAGCGGATTTGAACCGCTTACCTTCTGCTTGCAAAACAGATGCTCTACCAATTGAGCTATAACCCCAACTATTTATAATTAATTATATTATAATATAAAAATAAATAAAAAAATAAAATTAATTAAAATAAATTTTTATTTATGTAATATATAATATTATTATATTTATTTAATTTCAAATTTAATTTTAAAAATTTATTTATATTTTTATAAATATTTTTTTTTTTTAATTTATTTAAAATTTTTTTTCTTTTAACTAAATATTTTTTTTTATTTATAATATTAGGTTTAATTAATTTATTTACTAATAAAATTAATTTGTTAAATTTAAATTCCAAAAAACCTTTACAAATATAAAAATATATATATTTTTTTTTATAAATTTTTATAAAAGTATTTTTAACTATAAATAAAATAGGTGAATGTTTTGAATAAATTTCTAATTCTCCTTTATAACTAGATAATTTTATATAATCAATATTTTTATTAAAAAAAATTTTTTTTTCTGAAATCATTAAAAAATTAAAACTCATAAATATTTTTATTTAATTTTATCAAAATTTTTAATTTCACCTATCATATAAAAATAATTTTCATGTATATGATCGTATTTACCTTCTATAATATCTTTAAATCCTTTAATATTTTTTTTTATAGATACATATTTACCAGGTAAATTAGTAAAAATTTCACTAACATAAAATGGTTGTGATAAAAATTTTTGTATTTTTCTTGCTCTAGATACTACTAATTTATCTTTTTCTGATAATTCATCTATACCTAATATAGAAATAATATCTTTTAATTCTTTATATTTTTGCAATATTTTTTTAACATTTTGAGCAACATTATAATGTTCTAATCCTACAATATCAGGATTTAATTGATCACTACTAGATAATAAAGGATCAATAGCAGGATATATTCCCGAAGCCGCTATTTGTCTATCAAGAACTATAATAGCATCAAGATGAGAAAATGTAGCTATAGAAGAAGGGTCACTAAAATCATCTGCAGGAACATATACAGCTTGCACTGAAGTTATAGAACCTTTTTTAGTAGAAGAAATTCTTTCTTGCAATATACCCATTTCTTCAAATAATGTTGGTTGATAACCTACAGAAGAAGGCATACGACCTAATAAAGAAGAAATTTCTGTTCCAGCTAATATATATCTATATATATTATCAATAAAAAAAAGAACATCATGACCTTCATCTCTAAATTTTTCAGCAATTGTTAAACCAGTAAAAGCTACTTTAAATCTATTTCCAGGAGTTTCATTCATCTGACCATAAACTAATGATACTTTATCTATAACTTTTGAACTACACATTTCATTATAAAAATCATATCCTTCTCTAATTCTTTCTCCTACTCCAGTAAAAACAGAATAACCTGAGTGTTTAATTGCAACATTTCTAATTAATTCCATCATATTAACAGTTTTACCTACTCCAGCTCCTCCAAATAAACCTATTTTACCTCCTTTAATAAAAGGACATATTAAATCTATAACTTTAATTCCTGTCTCTAATATTTTTTGTGAAGAAGATAAATCAATGTATTTTGGTGGTTTATTATATATAGATTTATATTCTTTAGCAATTATATCTTTTTTACCATCTAAAGGTTTACCTAAAACATTTACTATTCTACCTAAAAGGTTATTTCCTACAGGAATAGAAATTTTTTTATATGTATCTATAACTTTCATTCCTCTATATAATTTATCAGTAGAACCCATAGATATAGTTTTTACTATACCATCACCTAATTGTTGTTGTACTTCTAAAACTAAAATAACTTTATTATTTTTAATAACATTTAATGCATTAAATAACTTAGGTACATAGTTATTTTTAAACTCAACATCTACTATAACACCTAATATTCTTATTATCTTACCTTTTTTATATGACATAAAATATTTAATTATTAAATTATAAAAATTTTAATTACAAAATATTAAAATTGGAAATTAATTCTACAATTTCTTTAGTAATATTAAATTGACGTACTTTATTGTAAGTTAAATCTAATTTTTTAAATAAATTTTCTGAATTTAAAGAAGCGCTTTTCATTACTAAAATTCTAGTAAAATATTCACAAATTATATTATTTAATATATAACTATTTATTTTAGATTTTATATATGTAAGTAATAAATCATTATGTAATATATTTTTATTATCTTCATATATATAATTAACTATATTTATAGTGTTATTATATTTAATAATAGGTAATAATTGATTTATATCTATAATATATTTATTTTTTTTAAATATATTACTAGCTATAAAAATAACAGAATCAGGATAAGAAATATAAAAATTAATTATATTATTTAAAATATTATGTTTAAAATAATTTAAAATATTATAAGAATATATTTTATTTTTATATAAATCAAATTTAATATTTAATTTTTTTAAATTTTTTAATAATAAAGAATTTTTTTTACCTCATAAAAATAAATAAATTTTTTTTTTTAAAAAAAAATTATACTTAATATCTAAAATTATTTTATTATGCAAATTAGTATTTAAATTACCACATAAACCTTGATTAGTTGAAATAACTATATATAAAATATTTTTAAAATTATTATTATTTTCTTTTATAAAAATATTATTATCAAAATAAACATTATTAATTAATTTAGAAATAATTTTTATATATTTATTATTATTTTTAATTTTTTTATATAAATATTTATATTTTAATATAGAAATTATTTCCATAGATTTAGTAATTTTATAAATATATTTAATACTATTTTTTTTATTTTTTATATCTTTTTTATTTATCAAAACTATTCTCCATACTAAAATTTATTTTTTTTTTTAAATAATATTATTATATTTTTAAATTTACATATTAATTTTTTATCCAAACATGTATATAAATTAACTTTATCTTTTAATTTAGAATAATATTTATCAACATAATTATATAATTTTTTTTCAAAAACAGATATTTTATTAATTTTTATATTATCTAAATAACCAAATTTTAAAGAAAAAAATATTAATATTTGTTTAAGTAAAGATAAAGGTCTATATTGTTTTTGTTTAAGTATTTCTACAATTTTTTTACCATATATTAATTGTTTATTAGTATAATTATCTATTTCAAAAGAAAATTGAGAAAAATTTAACAATTCATAATATTGAGATAAAGAAGTTCTTAATGAACTACATAAATATTTTATAATCGGAGTTTGAGCTGCAGAACCTACTCTAGAAACAGAAATACCAGGATTTATAGCTGGTTTTATACCTGAATTAAATAAATTAGATTCAAGGAATATTTGTCCATCAGTTATAGAAATAATATTAGTAGGAATAAATGAAGAAATATCTCCTTCATAAGTTTCTACTATAGGTAATGCTGTTAGTGAACCACAAACATTATTTTTAGAATAATTAACATTATATTTTCTAATAAACTTATAATTTACATAAGCAGATCTCTCTAATAACCTAGAATGCAAATAAAATATATCTCCAGGATAAGCTTCTCTACCAGGAGAACGACGTAATAATAAAGATATTTGTCTATAAGATATAGCATGTTTAGATAAATCATCATATATTATTAAAGCATCTTCTCCATTATTTCTATAATATTCTGCTACAGAACATCCTGAATAAGGAGCTATATATTGCATTATTGCTTCTTCAGATGAAGAAGCAACTACTATAGTAGTATAGCTCATTGCATTATAATGCTCTAATTTTTTTACTATATTGAATACAGAAGATAATTTTTGTCCAATAGATACATATATACATTTAACATTTAATTTACGTTGATTAATAATTATATCTATTACTAAACTAGTTTTACCTGTTTTTCTATCACCTATTATTAATTCTCTTTGACCTAAACCTATAGGAATCATGCTATCAATAGATTTATATCCAGTACATAATGGTCTATTTATAGATCTTCTATAAATTATTTCAGGAGAATAATATTCAATAGGATAAACTTCATTAAATTCTAAATTACCTTTACCATCTATAGGTTTACCTAAAACATTTACTATTCTACCTAAAAGGTTGTTTCCTACAGGAATACTTAATTTTTTACCAGTATTTTTTACTTTCATTCCTACATTTAAATTTATACAAGAAGTTAAAGATATAGCATTTACAATATATTTATCTAAATCAAAAACTAAAGCATACCCAAGATTATCAGGAAATTCTATTAATTCATTTATTAAAACTTTTGATAATCCAATAATTTTTATTATTCCATCTATAATAGAAATTATAGTACCTTCATAATATTTATCTATACTATTAGATAGTTTATTTATTCTTTCTTTAATTAACTCACTAATTCCAGAAAATTTATGTAACATTTTTTCACTCTTTTAAATTTATAGTATTTATATAAAAATTATTTTTTTTTATTATATTAAATATACTTCCATCAAAAACTAAATTATTTACATAAATTTTAAATCCAGCAATAATATTTTCATCTTTTTTAAATAAAAAAAATAATCTTTTTTTTGAAAAATATTTTTTAATAATTCTTTTAATTTTTTTATTATTTTTAAAATTTAAATTATTTTTTTTTGTAATGACATTTATATATAAAATGTTTTTATGTAATTTATATATTTCCATTAAATAATAATATATATATTTTATATTTAAAAACATATCATCATCAAAAATAATTTTTATAAAATTTTTCATTTTTTTATCTAAATAAATATTTTTATTTATAATATAACAAACTTCTTTAAAACATTGTGTTTTATTTCTTTTATAGTAAATATAAAAAAATTTTTCTTTAGATATTAATACAAATAATTTAATAAATTTATTCCATTTATAAAATTTTATTTTTTTTTCCTTATAACTATTTAAAATAGATAAAGAATAAAAATAAGATATATTATATATATTCAAAATACTCATATTTAAAATTTAAATTTATCTAACATTTTATTAATAAATTTATTATCTAATTTTTTATTAAATATGTTAGAAGTTATATTTATTAATATATTTTCTATAAATATAGAAATATTTTTAAAAAAATTTTTATACATATTTTTTTTTTTTATAACTATTTTTTTATTAAATTGAAATAATAGATTTTTATATTTTTTTTTAGCTTTATTTTTATATTTTTTTATTATTAAAATTCCATTATTTTTAGATTTTAAAATAATTTTATTAGCTTTTTTTCTAGTTTTAGATAAAATATGTTTAATTTTTTTTTTTAAAATAAAAAGTTTTTTTTTTGTTATTACAATTTTTAAATTTTCTAAATATATTTTTTTTTGTCTTTTTATAATAATATTATTTATATAAGGTCAAATATATCTAATACAAAAAAAAATATAAAAAAAAAACATGATCATTTGCACAAATAAAGTTACATTTATTTCCATTTTATTAATTTAAATTTAACAATATTAATTTTTATTTAATTACAGAAAAAATAATATATAAACTTAATCCTATAATAATCATAGGTATAGCATCTATTAAACCTATAACTATAAAAAATTGGTTACGTAATAATGATACTAAACTAGGTTGTCTAGATACACTACTTATAAATTTTCCCCCTAAAATTCCTATTCCTATACATACTCCTATAGAAGCTAAACCCATCATTAAAGCCGCAGATATATATAAAATACTATTTTGCATATTTTCTCCATAAAATTTTAAAATTTATAATATATATATTAAAGTAAGTATCATAAATATAAAAGATTGTAAAAAAGAAATTAATATATGTAATAAAGTTAAAGGTAATATAAAAAATAATTGCATTCATCAAGGAATTATATAATAAATTAATAAAAATATTATTTCTCCAGAATACATGTTTCCAAATAATCTTAGTGATAAAGATAATATTCTAGATAAAAAATTTATTAATTCTAAAATAATGTTAATTGGTATACATAAATTATAATTAAAAGGAAAAAATAATATTTCTTTAATAAGTTTTCTAAAATTATGTTTATATAATTTATAAATTATAATTGATAAAAATACACATATTGACATTGATAGTGTTATATTTAAATCTGAAGATGGTGATGGAAAAAAGTTTTTAAAATTAAAAAATGAATAAAAAATATAGTTTAGTAAATCTACTGGAATAATACTTATTAAATTCATAGATAATATTCAAGTAAATACTGTAAAAGCTAAAGAAAAAACAAATTTATCTTTTTTTATATATATATTAATTACATTTTTATAAATGAATAAAATTATTATATCTATTAAAGTTTGAAATTTATTTAGAGATTTATTATATTTAATATTATTTAAATAATATTTAAAAGTTATTAAAAATATAAATCCTAAACAAAATGATATCAATAAAGAATCTATATTTATATTTCAAAATGAATATTCATAATTATTTAAAAATTTAAATTTTTTTAAATTAAATTGTAAATGAGTTAAATGATGTGAAATATAATTAGAAGGAAGATTAAATTTTCAAATAATGTTTTTAATCATAATAAAATTTTTTGAATTATTATTTATTTAGTATTTATATAAATTTAAATATTTTATATTATTTCTATTTATTGTTTAATATAATTTAAATATTTATATGAAATTATTATATAATTTTTCTTTTTTTTAAATATATTAATATATTAATTATAGAAGATGGAGTTATACCAGATATTTTATAAGCTTTATCTAAATATTTTGGTTTATATTTAATTAATTTTTCTATTACTTCTTTAGATAAACCAGAAACATTTTTTCAATTAATTTTTTTAGGTATAAATATATTTTTATATTTATTAAATTTAAATAACTCTTGTTTCTGTTTTTTTATGTATCCTTGATATTTTAAGATAATTTTGGATTCTTTAAAATAATTAATATTGATATTATTTTTATATTTTTTAAGTATATATTTAAAATTTAAATTATTAAAATTTAAAATTAATTTTTTTAAACAAATTTTATTTTTGTTTTTATTTAATAATTTATATTTTATTTTTTTAGGTAAATTTTTAATAAAAATTTTTTTCTTACTTAAAAAATTACAATTATTTTTAATATAATCCATTTTTTTATTAAAAAAATTTCATTTATTTTTACTTATTAGTCCTAATTTATAACCTATAGGTGTTAATCTATAATCAGCATTATCTTCTCTTAAAAATAATCTATATTCTGATCTAGATGTAAATATACGATAAGGTTCATCGGTTCCTTTATTACATAAATCATCTATCATTACTCCTATATAAGAATTTGATCTATCAGGTATAAATTTTTCATATTTATTTTTTTTTTTTAAACTAGCGTTAATTCCTGCTATTAAACCTTGAGCAGCTGCTTCTTCATAACCGGTAGTACCATTTATCTGTCCAGCAAAAAATAAATTTTTTATTATTTTACTTTCTAAAGTTTTTTTTAAATCTTTAGGATTAAAAAATAAATATTCTACTGCATAACCAGGTATTTTAATTTTAGCATTTTCCATACCTTTAATAGAATGTATTATTTCTTTTTGAATATTTATAGGTAAACTAGTAGATATTCCATTAGGATAAATATTTTTTCCGTTAATACTTTCTGGTTCTAAAAATATATGATGTTTTTTTTTATAAGGAAATTTTATTATTTTATCTTCTATAGAAGGACAATATCTTGGTCCTTTTCCAACTATTGTACCATTATATAAAGGACTTTTATTTAAATTATCTTTTATAATTTTATGTGTATTATTATTTGTATAGGTTAAATAACAATTTAATTGAGGTAGATTGTTATTTTTTCTTAAATTTTTAAAAAAAGAAAAAGATAAATATTTATCTCCTGATTCTTTTTTTAATATATTAAAATTAATTGATTTTTTTTCTATTCTAGGGAGGTGTACCTGTTTTTAAATATTTTACTCTAAAAGGATATTTAATTAAAGATTTTGCTAATAATTCAGAAGAATGATCAAATATTCTTCCTCCTTTATAAGTATTTAATCCTATAAATATTTTAGATTTCAAAAATGTTCCGGTAGATAATATTACTGTGTTAGAAAATATTTTTTTTTTATTTGAAATAATAACACCTTTAATACAAAATTTATTTATTATTAAATCTATTACTTCCTCTTCAAGGATAGTTAGATAATTAACTAATTTTTTAAGTTTTTTAAAAATATTTTTTTTATATATTTTTTTATCTATTTGTACTCTTGTGGCTTGTACAGCTTCTCCTTTACTGTAATTTAATATTTTGTATTGTATTCCAGAAGAATCTATTATTTTACCCATTAAACCACCTAGAGCATCTATTTCTTTAACTAAATTACTTTTACCTATCCCCCCTATAGATGGATTACAAGACATCTCTCCTATTTTATTCTTATTATAAGTTATTAATAATGTTTTCTGTTTCATTTTAACTGAAGCATATGATGCTTCTACACCAGCATGTCCACCACCAATAATTATTGTATCAAAGAAATATTTTTTACAACACATAAGATTTATTTTAATGAATGATTTAAATGAATAATTATTATTGTAAACTATTGTTAGTATTAAATCAATTATTTAAACTTGACATTTTAAATGTAATAAAGTAATATTATCAGAGATATTTTAATGTAATGAATATTTAAAGAATATATTTATTGTTAATTTTTTTGAAAATTTAGAGGTATATATAGTTAATTTTAAAAATTAGTTCTTAAAATTATTTTAATTTTTATTAATTTTTTTAAAGGATTATTTTTATTTTTTTTTATTTATAAAAATTATTTTAAAAATATTTTATATTTTATAATTTGAAAATTTATAATACATACATATAATGTTTAATTATATAAATTTG
>CP144806.1:0-5905 GCA_036689365.1 Candidatus Stammera capleta
ATGAATTACTCAACATGTTGGTTACCAAATTTAGAAAAAAAAAGTTGATTTAAAAAAGTAAATAATATTGATTTATTTAAAAAAATATATATTCCTAAAGGAAATAAAAATTTAAGAGAAGAAATAATTTTCTTTATAAATAAAAAAAATGTAGGTTTTACAAATAATAAAATTAATGCTACTTTAATATTTGATTATAATCATTTATTTTTTAAAGAAGAATATTCTATAATTTATAGAAATAAAAAATTATATATAAAATCAAAAGATAGTAGTGGTTTTATATATGGATGATTTTATTTACTTAAAAAAATACAATTAAATAATATTAATTATTTTAAAGAAAAAAAAAGTTTTTATACTAAAAAAAAACCAGATTCTAAAATTAGAATGATTATTCATTTAGATCATGTTAATGGAAATATAGATAAAGGTTATTCTGGTAATTCTATATTTTTTTTTGATAATAAAATACATTTTAATTTATTAAGAATTAGATATTATGCTAGATTACTTTCTAGTATAGGTATAAATTCTCTATGTATAAACAGCTATTATAATATTAATATACATGATACTCATTTAATTAGTAAAATTTGATTAATCCAATTATATGAAATATATAATATATACATAAAATATAATATAAAATTATTTATTTCTATAAATTATGACAGTCCATTAATATTAGGTCAATTAAATACATCTAATCCTTTTAAAAAAAAAGTTATAGAATGATGAGAAAGAAAAATTGAAAAAATATATGAATATATGCCTTATTTTGGTGGTTTTGTTATAAACGCAAAATATATTAAATATAAATATATTGTTAGTTATTCTAATTTAATTGCTAAATCATTAAATTATTTTGATGGTTTATTATTTTTAAAATGTTCTGTTAATAAAAAACAAAGTTGAAAATATTTTACAGATAAAGCATGTTTTATTTACAAAAATTTTAAAAATTTAGATGGTTTATTTTTAAAAAATGTTATTTTACAAATTCAAAATGGTCCAATAGGATCTCAAGTTAGAGAACCAGTATCAAGTTTATTTGGTGCCATAAAAAAAACATCACAAATATTAGAATTACATATAACTCAAGAATATACTGGACATCAAATAGATTTATGTTGATTACCTGCACAATGAAAATATATATTAAATTTTGATACTTTTTGTTTAAGAAATAAATGTGAAATAAAAAAAATAATATCAGGTAAAATATATAATATAAAATATTATGGTATATCAGGTATATCTAATATAGGAGATAATTTAAATTGGACTGGTAATGAATTAGCTCAAGCTAATATATTTAGTTATGGAAGATTATTATGAAATTTAAATATTAATTTAAATAATTTATTAAAAGAATGAATTAAATTAACTTTTAATAATTTTGATATTATCTTAATTAAAAATATTAGAAAAATAATGTTTAATAGCTGAAAAACATATGAGAAATATACTTCTCCTTTAGGCATAGGAGGCATGGTTAATCCAATAAGTAAATATGGTCCTAATATAGATGGAAATGAATATTCTAATAAAGGAATTTATCATTATGCTAATAGAAATAGTTTAGGTTTTAATAGAACTATTAATGGTAGTAAATATGTAAAACAATATTTTTATAAAAATAAAATTAAATTTAATAATAAATATAAATGTCCAGAAGAATTATTATTATTTTTTCATAACTTACCTTATAATTTTTTTCTTAAAAAAAATAAAAAAACTATTATTCAATATATATATGATACTCATTTTAAATCTGTACATAATATTATAAAATGAATACATTTATGAAAAAAAATTAAAAAATTTTTATCTTATAAAATATATAAAAATATAAAGAATAAATTTAAAAAACAGTATTTAAATGCATGTGAATGAAGAGATCAAATTAATACTTATTTTTTTAGAAAATCTGGAATAAAAGATAAATATAAAAGAAAAATATATCCCTAATTATTTTTTAAAATAATTAATAAATTTAAAAAATAAATTTAAAAATATAGAAATTATTATAGATAAAATTAATCCTTTAATTTCAATATTTTTATAAACTATTTTGAATTCTCCAATTCCAAATATAAATGTTGTAAATATTAATAATGCATTTTGAAAATTATTAAAATCTATATTAGAATTAAATAATATTCTAATTCCGGAAAATAATATCATTCCATATATAAATAATGATACACCAACAATTACTGGTATAGGTATTGACTCTATAAATACAGGTAATTTCCCTACAAAAGATAAAAATATCAATAAAAAAGAATTTATATAAGTTATATAAAAATTCCAATATTTATTCATTAATATAATTTTTATATTTTCACTATATGTTATTAGTGGTATTGAATTTAAAAATCAACCTGAAAAAACATTTATAATACTGTTTATTAAAATATATTTACGTAAATATATTTTTTTTTTTGGATCAATTTTATCAATTATTAATAAACAACTTATATATTCTAAAATAGATATTAATGTTATAGGAATAACTAATAAAAAAATTAAAAAATTAAATTTAGGACTTAAATATATTATTTT
Source organism: Candidatus Stammera capleta (assembly GCA_036689365.1). Classification (GTDB taxonomy): domain Bacteria; phylum Pseudomonadota; class Gammaproteobacteria; order Enterobacterales; family Enterobacteriaceae; genus Stammera; species Stammera capleta_AO. The sequence goes on from CP144806.1 coordinate 2,572, forward strand.
AGGTAAAATAAATCATGGTTCCTTATATACATTACTTAAATTAATAATATTAAGATAAAAAGATAATATTCATCCAAATACTAATCCTACTAAAATAGGTGTAAAAAAATATTTATTTAAAATTATAGAACTTAATATAGTAACAAAAAATGTAAATAAAAAAACTATTACTAAATTAAAATCATTTAAATCTATTTTTTGTATAGATATATTAGATAAATTTAATCCCATTATTATTAATAATAATCCTAATATATTAGGGAGGTAATAAAAAATTTAATCATAAAAAATTATAGTTTTGTATTACGAAACTTAATAAAAAAAACATTATTCCATAACATATAAAACCTCCTAAAATATATTTATAATTATTAGTTAATGTAAATAAAACCAATATTAACATTAAATTAGGAACCATATATAAAGGAAACTTATTTCTACATATTAAAGAATATATAATATTTCCAATTCCATTAAATAACAGTAATTTATGTAAATTTATATTAAATAAAAAAAATGTTATAATGTTAACCAGAATTATTGAAATTAAATTTTTTGCACTTAATAAAAATATATTTTTGTATATTATTTTTTTCTTCTTTTTAAAAAACATTTTAATTAAATTTTTATTGTAAATTTTTATTTGTCTTCTAATATATCATAAAAAATATTTTTTTCAAAATGTTTTTTAACATAAAAATTTAAATTTTAAATACTGAAAATAATAGTTATTTTAATTTTAAAATATATGATATTTAAAAAAAAAAATATTAAACTAATTAAAAATATTTTTATAAAACCAAAATTTGGTTTTGATATTTTTAATAATAAATCAATTGGATATATTACTAGTATTTTAGCCAGCGTATCTATACCTCATACTAATATAAAAAAAACATTTTTTAAAAGAAGTAATGGAAATATGTCTTTAAAAATTATTGCTGATCCTGAATATGGATTACCTTATGGTCTTATTCCTAGATTTATTATAATTTGATTATGTACTGAAGCTAAATTAACTAATTCTTCTACATTATTTTTAGGTAAGACACAAAATGAATTTATAAAAAAATTAGGTATTTCTCCAACCGGAGGTAAATACGGTTCTATAAAAAGAGTAAAAAAACAAATGATAAAACTATTTCATTCTACTATGTCTTTAACTTATAATTATAATAGTATACATAAATTTAGTAATTTAACAATAGTTGATCATGGATTTTTTTCTTGAAATAAAAAAAAAAAATTTATTAATAAAATTAAATTATCTAAAAAATTTTATAGAGAAATAAAATATACTTCTTTACCTATAGATTTAAAGGTAATAAAAATGATGAGATCTCCTTTAGCAATAGATATATATATATGATTAACTTGAAGACTTAGAATTATATATAATAAAAAAGGAATTTTAATTCCTTGAAAAAATCTTAAAAAACAGTTCGGTTCTAATTATTCTAATTCTAGCAAAGGTTTGTCGAATTTTAAAATAGCGTTTATTAAAAAATTAAAATATGTAATTTTTTTTTATCCTAAAATTAATTTAACAATATTAGATTTAGGATTGAAATTGAAAAATAGTGATCCTCATATTCCTTATTTAAGTTATTAACAATTTTGTTCTTTTATTAAATACATGTAAATACATGTTATATATGTAATACATGCTGCGTAAAAATTATTTTAAAAATATTCTGAAAGATCAATAACTTTTCTCACTTTTTTTTTTTTTTTTTGGCTGGCGTTTATGCGTTGTTTGGCTGGCGTTTATGCGTTGTTTGGCTGGCGTTTATGCGTTGTTTGGCTGGCGTTTATGCGTTAATAAAAAAAATAAAATATAAATAAATAATTCTTTACAATAAATTAAAATATATGTTATACTGAAAAAGTTTATAAGAAGAAGGAAAGAAAATTAAAATAAGTTTTTTAAAACTTATTTAAACATTAACTTAATTTTGTAGGATTTTATATGAAAAAAAGTATTCGTTATTATTTCAGTAATTTATGCTGTATAATATGTTGCTTACTAAGCATGAATCTAGCTATGTCTACTGGTGATACACGTAATGTTAAGGAACCTACTATTCCTAGTAGTTGTAGTGTATTAAAAGCAAACGACAAAGTAAGTACTAGCTTAATTCAAAATGAAATGGATCGTTGTTCTAAATTAAACAAAGTCGTTTCATTACAATCTAATGATAAAAATTTTCATTTTTATTCTGGACCTTTAACAATACCTTCTAATGGAGGTTTATTAATTAATAAAGGTGTAATTTTATCAGCTATACCTGATCCTGCATTGTATGATAATGGTAATCATAAATGTGGAACAGTAGATAATTCTGGAAGAGGATGTAATCCTTTTATAAGAGTAATTAAAACTGTTAATAGTGGAATATATGGAAGTGGTACAATTGATGGACAAGGTAACTCAGTTTTAAAAGGATCTGATAAAACTTGGTGAAAATTAGCTAGTGATGCTAAAAAATTAAATAAATCACAAAATGTACCTAGATTAATAGAAATAAGAAATTCAAATAATTTTATTCTTTATAAAATATCTTTAAAAAATTCCCCTAATTTTCATGTAGCTGCTAGCAATGTTAACGGTTTAACAGCTTGGGGAATAAATATTAATACTCCTGCTGATGCACGTAATACTGATGGAATAGATCCAGGTTCATCACAAAATGTTACTATAACTCATTCTTATATTAGTACTGGTGATGATAATGTAGCAATAAAGTCTTCTAGTAATCCATCATCTCATATATCTATAATTAATAATGTTTTTGGTAAAGGACATGGAATGTCTATAGGTAGTGAAACTTCAGGTAAAGTTAACGATATATTAGTTAATAATTTATCTTTAAATAGTACTACTAGTGGTTTACGTATTAAAAGTGATATATCTAGAGGTGGTCTAGTTAGTCAAATAATATATAAAAATATTTGTATTAAAGATGTACAATATCCTATATATTTAGATATGTTTTATAGTAAAAATGCATCAGGAAATAAAATTCCTTATTACAAAAATATTACTTTTAATAATGTTAAAGTATTAACACCAGGTAAATTTATTTTCCGTGGCTTAAAAGGAAATAATATTCAAGTTACATTTGACAATGTAAATATAAAGAAAGGATCAAGTATAGTAATGGAAAATGTAACACCAACTGGTAAAATGAATGAAAATGTTACAGGAAATGTTTGTCCTTCTTATATAAAGTAAAGTAATAAATTTTAAAACCCTTTAATTAGGGTTTTAAAATTAACATTTTTTATACTTTAAAAATAAATTTTTAAAATTAAATTTTTAAATATTTTAAAA
>CP144807.1:0-9105 GCA_036689365.1 Candidatus Stammera capleta
AAATATAGCAAAAAAAAACAATAAATTACCAACAAATAATTTTAAAAAAAAATATCCACCCATTTAAAAATAAATATAAATATAAATTACTAAGATAATTTCTGTCCTCTTTTTAAAAGAGTTTTATAATATTTTTCTGGATCGATATTAATTAATTTAGGATTTTCTTTACGAAAAGAACTCTCAAGTAAAAAAACTTGATAAGGCATTTTAGTATAAGTTCAATGAATAAACTTACAATACCAAAAATTAGATTTATTAACTTTATTAAAAGAATTTTTATTTAAAAAATTTTGTTTTCTTATATTATTAGAATAAAATTTAATATTACTATTAATTTTATTAATAAATTTATCTCCTAAAATATTTTTTTTTATTTTAATTAACAAATTTCTTAAAGAAGGAAACTTTAATAAATCAATACCAATAATTCTCATTTTTAATAAATGTTTATTTCTATAAGAAAGAAAATTATTTGTTAAATTATTACGAATAATTCAATTTTCATATTTATATAAAAAAAATCTAAGTTTTCTTAAAGTAATACCTCTAGAAGTAAAAAATTTTTTAGTTAATCAAATACGTAATGGTTTGTTATGTCCAGTATCAGGATCTTTAGTTCTTAAAACAATTAAATATTTTAATTTTTCTAAAACTCTTAAAGCATGTAAAGGAGGATCATAAGACTTTCTTCCATTTTCATATATATGAAGCATATTAATAGATGAAGCTATAATTTCAAAAGGAACTTTAATTTCAAATAAATATTCACTATATAAATTTAAATTACAATGAACTATTAAAGCAGAAGATAAAACATTTAAAGTTTCACACAATTCAGATCTAGCATGAATACGAATTTTAAGTTCACGACGTAAACTAATTAAATCATTATTATAATGCCAATCATGATCTTTTACTTTATAAACTAATCTAGATACTATTCCTTTAGGAATACGACATAATAATTTAGGATTATATCTTCTATGTATTTTTTTTATATTTTTTTCTTTAATAATATTCAATTTTTACACACTTATGGTAGATCAAGGATTTTAATTTTACCAACATTTTATATAAAATCTATATAAAATGACTCTAATTTTCTTTAATAACTCTACCAAATATCACTAAATTAAACAAAAGAGTTTTGTGATAAAAAAAAATTAAAATCAATAAAAAATTTAAATTAAATGTTATCTAATAGTAAATATATATTTAAATAATATTTATAAACTATTAAAAACAAAAGTTGTTTTAAAACTAAAAATAATATTCTATATACATATTATATATGAAAAACACATTTTTTAATATATAAAAAAAAAAATATTACTACTTATTTATTACTTTATACTAAATTTATATATATGATATAATAAATTCATCAAATTAAAAAAATTATTAATAAAAATTATTTATAAAAATAAATAAATGTTTCTAAATATTAAACAAATTCAATATCAAATAACAATTATATTAATTTCTTTTTCAGAAAGTATAGAAAACACTATTTTAGTATGACTTGTTTATAACTATACTAAAAGTTCTATTGCAGTAAGCTTAATAACTTTTGCAAACTATTTTCCTATGTTTATTTCAATTATAACATTAATTTTTATAATTGACTCTATAAATCCTATATATCAATATTATTTAAATAATATATTATTTTTAATAATATCATTAGGAATATTTTTAATTTTTTCTTTAAATATAAATATTAATTTATGTTTATTTTTAGTTTTTATTCTACAAATGATTTATTCAACAATAAGAACAATAAACAAAACTAATTCTAATAAAATTATAAAATTATTATTTAAAAAAAATATAGGAAATAAAGTTATTCAAATATCTTTTTCTATAACTCAAATATTTCAAACACTAGGAAATTTTATAGCAAATATTTTTATATTAAAAAATATAACTTTATATGGATTTACTTTTATAAATATATTTTATTTAATAAGTTCTTTATTATCTTTTAATATATATAAAAATAATAAAAAATATTTGTTAAAAATAAATAAAAAAAAAAATAAAAATAATAAATCAAATTCAAATTGAATTAAACATATATTTAATAATAAAAAATTACTAGAAACTTTATTTTTCTCTATACCTTCAAGTGGAATATATCAATATTTAATTACTATTTTACCTTTTTTAACTACCTTGGTTATATATAAATCAAGTTTAGTTTATTCAATACTAAATTTTTTTTGTGCACTTTCCTCTTCTATAATAGGATTTTTGTTATATAAAGATATTATTTCCAGAAAATTTATTGAAAAATATACCTTTATTTTATGTTTTTTATTTTTATCTATTTTAAGTGTAACTAAAAATTTTTTTATCTTAATACTTTTAAACTCATTATGTTTTGGGTTATTATCTGGACATATTATTTGTATGCAAATTAAAATTAATACATATACATCATATTTTAATTTAGGAAAGTTTACTATTATACGTAATTCTATAGCTAGTTTATCTAAAATATTATTCTCTTTTTTATCAGTTTTTTTTTTAAAAAATTTTTCAATATTTTATGTATATTTATTTTTAGCTTTTATATCACTATTTTTTCAATTCATATATATAATATATTTTAATAAAAAAAAAAAAAATAATAATTTAATAAATAAGTAAAAAAATATTACAATTTATAAATTATTGTTATATAATAATATTGTGTATGTTTATTTTTTATTTAATTGAAATAGATCAAGGGTTTCAGTTTTATAAGTTTTATAAATAACATACACCTTATATATCCCCCGTATATTTTAACTCTACTAAATATCACTAATTTAAATACGGGGGTATATATTCCATCCTTTTAGTAAAATTTACATATTTAAATATAAAAATATAATTTGAAAAAAAAAAATATTTTTAAATACATTTTAAAAAATGAAATAAAAAAAAAAATAAAATAATATATAAAATATTAATAATAAAATATTTTATATATGATTAAAAAACTCATTCAAAAAAAAAAAAAATTAATCTTTTTAGAAGCACACAATCCTCTATGTGCACTAATAATAAATAATGTAAGTTATACAAATCCAAAAAATAAAAAAAAATATAAGTTTGACGGAATATGATCCAGTTCATTATCAGATTCAACTTGTAAAGGATTACCAGATAATGAAGTATTAGATATAAGAGAAAGAATAAAAAATATTATAGATATAAGATCAGTTACAAAACTACCCATTATATTAGATGCTGATTCAGGAAAACATATTGAATATTTTTCATATTATGTAAAAATAATTCAACAAGCAAATATAAATTCTGTAGTAATAGAAGATAAAAAAGGATTAAAAAGAAACTCATTACTTAAAAATAATAAAAAACAAAAATTAGAAAATATTAAAAATTTTTGTGAAAAAATTAAAATTGGAAAAAAAAATATATATAAAAAAAATTTTTCAATTATAGCTAGAATGGAAGGATTGATATTAGGTAAATCTCTTGATGAAACTTTAGAAAGAGCTTTTTATTCTACTGAAGCTGGTGCAGATATAATTTTAATTCATAGTAAAAAAAAAAATCATAAAGAAATAATAAATTTTAGTAAAATATATAAAAAAAAATACCCAGAAATACCTTTAGCATGTATACCTACAACATTTAATCATATTAAAAATACTGAATTATATAATTCAGGTTTTAATATAATTATATATTCTAATCATATGATTAGATCATCATATAAAACAATGAAAAAAATAGCAAAAAAAATATTAAAATTTAAAAGAACTTATGAAATAGAAAAAAATTGTACTAGCATAAAAAAAATATTAAAAATAACTAATAAATTCAAATAAAATTATATGAAAAAAATTATTATAGGAGCATATATAACTTATCAATATGGACATCATCCATTTTCCTGAAAATATAACAAAAATAAATTAAAAGAAAAAATACAAAATATAAAAAAATATTTTTATTTATCTAAAATAGCAGAAGAAGGACTAATAGATTTTATATTTTTAGCAGATACTCCTTCAATATTTGAAGATGATAAAGGAAAAGGATACTGTAGTAGAACTACAATATTTGAACCTATAAGTTTACTTTCTAGCTTAGCAGCTATAACAAAAAATATTGGTTTAATAGGAACATCATCAACTACATACAAACATCCATATAATATAGCCAGAGAATACTCTTCTTTAGACCATATTAGTAATGGAAGAGCAGGCTGAAATATGGTTACATCTTCAAAAATTAATACAGCAGGAAATTTCGGTTATAAAAAACATTTAAATCATGACAAAAGATATATAAAAGCTAAAGAATGTTGAGAAATAGTAACAAAATTATGAGACAGTTGAAATGATAAAGCATTTATCAAAAATTACAAAAAAAACTTATTTTATGATAAAAATAAATATTATAAAACTACATATAATGGAAAATATCATAAAGTATTTAATTCTATATTAAATATATCTAGATCACCACAAGGACATCCTATTATTATTCAAGCTGGATCATCAATACCTGGAAAAGAATTAGCTGCTAAAACATCAGAAATAATTTTTACAGCACAACCAGATATAATATCTGCAAAAGAATTTTATAAAGATATAAAAAATAGAATCAAAAAATATAAAAGAAATTTCAATGATATATTAATAATGCCAGGATTAAGTTTTTATATAGGGAAAAATAAAAAAGAAGCATTAGAAAAATTTAATTATCTACAAAATTTTGTTCCAGAAGAATTTGGTATTAATATGTTAGAAAATTTATTAGGAGAAACTATAAATATTAATAACTTAAATAAAAATAATTTACTACCTCATATAACAAATATATCTAACTCTAATCAAAGTAGAAAAAAAATTATTGAATATATAGCAAAAAAAAATAATTTTTCTATAAAAGAACTTTATAAAAAAATAGTAATATCTAGAGGACATTTAAACTTAATCGGTTCATACGATGAAGTTTCTAAAACAATATTTAATTGATTTAAAAATAATGCTTGTGATGGTTTTAATATAATGCCACCAGTACTACCAGAATTCTTAGAAGAATTTATATCAAATATAATACCAAGATTACAAAAATTAGGTATATATAAAAAAAAATATATACAAGGAACCCTAAGAGAAAAATTAAACATACCTAAACCTAAAAATAAAAATAACTAAATAATATGTGTAAAATTAATAAAAATATAATTTTAGAAGATACTACTTTAAGAGACGGAGAACAATCTCCAGGAATAATTTTTGATAAAAAAAAAAAAATAAAAATATTTAATTTATTAATAGATATAGGAGTTAAATGAATAGAATCAGGAATACCAATAATGAAAGGTGATGAAATTAATTCATTAAAATATATGTTAGAAAGAAAAAATGAAATTAATATTATCGGATGAAATAGAGGAGTATTAAAAGATATTAAATATAGTATTTCATTAGGTTTCAAACATATACATATAGGATTGCCTACATCTAAAATACATCTAAAATATAGTATTAATAAAAATAAAAATTGACTTATAAATACAGTAGATTATTTAATAAAATTTTGCAAAGATAAAGATATATTTGTATCTGTAAGTGCAGAAGATATAGGTAGAACAAATATAAATACTTTAAAAAAATATGCATTAGCAGTAGAAAAAGCTGGAGCTGATAGATTACGTTTATCAGACACTATAGGAATATTAGATTATGAAAAATATGGAAATATAGTTAAAGAAATAAAAAAAATATCTAAAATAGATATACAATGTCATTGTCATAATGATTTTGGATTAGCTGTAGCTAATACTATATCTGGTTTAAAAGCAGGAGCAAAATATTTCCATGTTTGTATTAATGGTATAGGTGAAAGAGCAGGTATGCCTGATATATCACAATTAGTAATGATTTTAAAACAAATATATAAAATAAATTTAAATATAAATACTAAAAAATTAATTTATATATCTAAAAAAATAGCTAAATATACTAATAGTAAAATATATCCTTGATCACCTATTATAGGTTCAAATATATTTAAACATGAATCAGGTATTCATATTAATGGTTTAATTAATAATTCTAATACCTTTGAACCATTTAATCCTAAAATAATAAATCAAAAAAGAAAAATTATAATAGGAAAACATTCAGGTAGAAGTACAATAAAATATTTTCTAAAAAAAAAAGGTATAAAAAAAATAAAAAATAAAATATTAAAAAAATGTTTAAAGTTAATTAAAAAAAAATCAGAAAAAAAAAACAAAAAATTAAATGTAAAAAAATTATTTCATATATATAAAAAAACTAAAAAATATTATGAAAAAAAAAAATAATGATACTTTAGTTAAAAAAATAATAAAATTACATAGTAAAAAAAAAAAAATAAATATAGGAGATTTTGTTAAAGTAAATGTAGATCATATCTATATCCAGAATGGAAATTCTCACACAATATCAAATTTATTTAAAAAATATAATTTTAAAAAAGTATTTAATCCTAAAAAAATTAGTTTTTTCTTTGATCACTCAGTTTTATCTATAAATAAAAAAATATCTTTACAAATAAAAAAATCTATTGATTTTGCTATTAATCTAAAAGCTAATATATTTAATAGAGGAGAAGGAATAAGTCATATACTAGCTTTGGAAAAAAAAATATTCAGTCCTAATACTATTGTTTTAGGATCAGACTCACATACATGTACTGGAGGAGTAATACAATGTTTATCTTTAGGTATGGGTTTATCAGATATTATTTATTCTATGATAACAGGAAAAATTTGAATAAAAGTTCCAGATACTATAAATATAAAAATAATTGGTAAACCTAAATCTATAATTAGAAGCAAAGATATTATACTTTATATACTAAAAAAATATGGACAAAAAAAATTCCTATATAAATCTATAGAAATAAATGGAAAATGAATAAAAAATTTATCTATGGATTCTTCTATTACTATATCAAACATGTCTGTAGAATTAGGAGCCAAATGTATATTTTTACCAAAAAATAAAAATATACCTTGAAAATTAAATCATACTACAAAAAATAATAGTAATAATAACATTATTATTAATATAGAAAAATTAAAACCACAAGTATCACAACCTCATTATACAAATAATATAACAAGTTTAAATAATGTTTCTGGAATAAAAATTAATTATGTATTTATAGGTAGTTGTTCAAATAGTACCTTTGAAGATATAAAAGAAATATCTATTATTTTAAAAAATAAAAAAATTAATAAAAAAGTTTTATGTATAGTATCTCCTGGATCTAAAAATATATATTTAAAATTAATTAAAAAAAAATATATTAATATTTTAATAAAAGCAGGAGTTATAATATCTCCTCCTGGATGTGGTCCATGTGTAGGTACACAAGGATCCATACCAGCTAATGGAGACAAAATTATGACAACCATGAATAGAAATTTTCAAGGAAGAATGGGAAATAGAAATTGCAAAATATATATTGCTTCTCCATTAGTAGCTATATATAGTGCTTGTTTAGGAGAAATACCTTCAATAAGAGATTTATATGAAAAATAAGAAAAAATTTTATATTAAATATATTGATGCTCCATTAATATCTACAGATGATATTTTACCAGCTAAATATAAACATATGTCTACAAATAATAAAAAATTATCTAAATTTTTATTTAAAAATAAATATCCCAATTTAAGTAAAAAAATAAAATCTTTTCAAGTAATTTTATCTAATGGAATTTTTGGAATTGGAAGTTCTAGAGAACAAGCAGTTAATGCACTTATATACAGTGGAATTAAAATTATTATTTCTCCTTATTTTGGTAGAATTTTTTTTAGAAATTCATGAAATTTAGGATTAATTTTATTAGAACTAAATATTAAAAATGTTGTAGATAATGATATTATTTATGTAAATTTTAAAAAAAATAAAATATCAATATTAAAAAAAAAATATATAATTCCTCCCATAAATAAATATATGAAAAAAATAATTTTAAATAAAGGAATAATAAATTTATTATTAAAAAAAAATGTTAATAAATAAAAGAGAAAAATTTGATAAATTAGCTCAAAAATATGATTTATATAGACCAAGATATCCTAAAGAATTTTTAAAGGAAATATTTCATTGAAGTAAAAATAATAAAAAAAAAAAATTAAATATTCTAGATGTAGGTTCAGGAACAGGAATAGTTTTAGAAAAATTAATAAATATTTTTGGTAAAAAAAATAATTTTTATTCTATAGATATTTCTTATGAAATGATTAAATTGGGAAAAAAAAAATTTCCTTTCGTAAATTGAATAAAAGGTAAAGCAGAAGAAAAAATTAATTTATTACCAAATATGGATATATTTATATTTGCACAATCATATCAATGAATGAATAGAAATTTAATTCTTAATTTAATTAAAAAAAAAATAAATAAGAAAGGGTTATTTTGTATATTACAAAATAATAGAAATTATAAAATTAATAATTTTTTAAATGAATATGAGAATATATTAGAATCTATAAATATTAATTATAATCGAAAATATAGAAATATAAAATATAATAAAGAAATAAATTTTTTCTTTAAAAAAAAAATAAATTTATATATTTATATGAATAAATATTGAGATATATATTTATCTAAAAAAGAATTTTTAGGAATGATTAATTCTTCTACTCAAGTTGAAAATGTGAAAAATATAAATAAAAAACTTTTTTATAAAAATATAAATTTTCTATTAAAGAGATATTTATGTAAAAAAAAATTATTAATTTCATATAAAACTGAATTATTTATTTTTAGATTATAATTTTATTTTATCTTTATTTTATTTTTATTTTTTATTTTAGTTTGTTTAAACTAATATATTTATTATATACTTTAGTTCAGAAGTAAGATTCGAATTTAATTTAATTAAACAAAAAAAAATAAAAAATAATTTAAAATTTTATATTTAAAAAAAAATAATATTAATAAAAAATTTAAATAACATAAAAATACTAAAAAAAAAAAAAATATAGCAAAAAAAAACAATAAATTACCAACAAATAATTTTAAAAAAAAATATCCACCCATTTAAAAATAAATATAAATATAAATTAT